>JAEURX010000044.1 GCA_016788885.1 Nitrospira sp.
ATCGACTACAATGAGCGTCGGCCGCATGGGTCGCTCGGGAACTTAACACCACAGGAGTTTGTCGAACAGGCGGCTCAAACCGGGCTGCAGGAGGCACCGAATTTCCAGCTTCCAGCGGTCTAGTTTCTGGGGAGGTCTCAAGAGGCACCGAATTTCCAGCTTCCAGCGGTCTAGTTTCTGGGGAGGTCTCACGTTGTGCGTAACTCACATTCATGTTGGTACAACTACAGGGGGCAGGTCAACTCACCGCCTCTCCGGACATCCGCAATCCCGCTTCTAGAACCGGACTCCAGCGACTCCAGTTATCCACCACCGTCAAGATCCGAAACGGTCGCCCGTCGGCCAGGGTATCATGGACAAAATCCATGCTCCAGCGCTCGGCTGGGCCCGTGAGTAGGGGCGCTGGTCCACGATGTCGCGCAATGTGCTCCATCTCCGGACGCGCATGCGGAGCTGCAACCCATCGATTGCGAGAAAGGCATCCTCCCTGTGAGTTTACGTAGATACTGGGAGAGCATATTCTTTGTCGAGTGGGGTCGACTGAAATCTCAACCAATTGTGCGGCAACGAGAGGACCCTGCCGAGACAACCGTCGTGTCGCATCGTGTGGTCTGTGCGAAACGCGCCTCTATTCGGTCATCATGACCAGGACCAACGTGATCGCAACGGATGAGATACTTTTGCCTCGGTTCCGTCTGCCGAACTCATGAATGGCAATCATCCCCTCGTGCCTCGACGTGGCCGCCGAATTGGTAGCGCATCGCCGAGAGCACTTTTTCGGCAAAGGTATGGTCTTGACGTGAACGGAACCTGGTAAAGAGCGATGCAGACAGGACGTCTGCAGAAACTCCTTCCTCTATTGCAGCCATCACCGTCCAGCGACCTTCTCCGGAATCTTGGACGGAGCCGGTAAAGTTGGACAGGTCTTGATTGTCAGCCAACGCGGCAGCGGTCAAATCAAGGAGCCACGATCCGACCACACTGCCCCGGCGCCACACCTCAGCGATATCCGCAAGGTTCAAGTCGTACCGCATGTCAGCGGGAAGGCTTTTCGCGTTAGCATGACGACAGATCTCGAACCCTTCGGCATAGGCTTGCATCAAACCATACTCGATACCATTATGAATCATCTTGACGAAGTGCCCTGCTCCGGCAGGCCCGCAGTGCAGATACCCCTCTTCAGCCGTTCCCTCCATGCGGCCCCGTCCCTTGGTCCGTTCAATGTCACCTCGACCGGGCGCCAGGGTTTTAAAGATCGGATCAAGACGCGTTACCACCGGCACGAGGCCGCCGATCATCAAACAATACCCTCGCTCCAGTCCCCAGGTTCCTCCGCTTGTTCCGACATCCACATAGTGGAGCCCCTGTGCCCTAAGCGTTGTGGCACGTCGAACATCATCTTTGAAATACGAGTTCCCGCCATCGATGAGAATGTCATCCGCCTGTAGCTTTTGCGCCAGAGCATCGAGGGTCGTTTCTGTCGCCTCTCCTGCCGGCACCATCACCCACACAGCCCGCGGCGGGGTCAATCGGCTGATCAGATCGTCCAGAGAATCAGCTCCCACGGCCCCTTCAGCGGCCAGTCGATGTGTCTGTTCCGTATTCCGGTCAAACACCACGCATTGGTGCCCTCCACGCATCAACCGCCGCACCATGTTGGCCCCCATTCGTCCCAGTCCAACCATCCCCAATTGCATAAGTTGTTCTCCCTTATTCATGTTCCTTTGGACACTGCCACCCACCAAACGGAGCAATCAACGTCTGAGACTCACCGGGTCCCCACGTGCCTGGTTCATATTCATAGACCGGCGTCGGTGTGGTGAGAATCTGGTCGACCACACGCCAAGAGGCTTCGACCCCATCCTGCCGCGCGAAGAGCGATGCATCACCGATCATGGCGTCGCCTATCAGCCGTTCATAGGCTTCCATCTCATCTCCTCGCTGATGACTCACGAAGAGTTCCGTCTCGCGCCCGAGCATCTTTTCTCCTGGGACTTTGGCACGGGCCCCAATCGCAACCGCCACCCGATCGGGGCCAAGCCGGAATCGAACATAGTTGCGCGGCTCCCCGGCTGCCTCACCGAACACATCTTGAGGTGGACGCTTCAACGTCACAAACACTTCCGTGGCCGTAACCGGGAGATGCTTCCCGGCACGGATAAAGAACGGCACCCCCGCCCATCGCCAGGAATCCAGGGCGATCTGGAGCGACGCGAACGTTTCCACTTGCGAGTCAGATGCCACCCCTGCCTCCGTTCTGTACCCACGAAACTGCCCACGGACCAGGGTGTGTTCGGTCAGCGGCCGCATGCGCTTAAAGATCTTGATCCGTTCGTCACGCAAGGCTTCGCCGGACCCGCTGATGGGTGGTTCCATCGCTAAATTGGCCACGACTTGGAGCAGGTGGTTCTGGACCACATCGCGAAGCGCCCCAGTTTCCTCATAAAAACTCCCCCGACCGGACATCCCGAACTGTTCCGCCATCGTGATCTGCACGCTGTCCACGTACTCACGATTCCAAATCGGCTCGAGGAAGGAATTGGCGAATCGAAAGTACAGCAGGTTTTGGATTGATTCTTTTCCTAGGTAGTGGTCGATGCGAAAGATCGCCGACTCGTCGAAGACACTGTGCAGGGTCCGGTTCAAGGCCTGCGCCGAGGCCAAATCCCGTCCAAACGGTTTTTCGACCACCACCCGTGCACCACACGCACAGCCAGACTTGCCGAGCCCCTCGACTACCGTCCGAAACATACTGGGTGGAATGGCCAGGTAATAGAGCGGCCGCTGAGCGCGGCCGAGTTCCCGGCGGAGACGGGTAAACAGCTCATCTTCCCGGTAGTCGCCATCCACAAACCGAACACTCTGTATAAGTCTGGCAAAGGCCGCTTCATCGATGCCTCCACCGAATTGTGTCAGACTTTCCCGAATGCGATCTCGCAGTTCCGCCTCATGTCTATTCGCTTTGGCCACTCCGATCACGGGCACCGTCAGATGCCCCCGCTTGATCATGGCCTGCAGAGCGGGAAAGATCTTCTTGAACGCCAAATCCCCCGTGGCCCCGAACAGCACGAGCGCATCTGTCTGTGGCTCCATCATGATGACCTCCCGATGACATCACAGGCATCCGTTCCCCGTGATGGTGTCTGCCCGCGGCCGTGCGGCGCGATCGCCGAATGGACGGAGCCCTGTACGTCCTTCATACCAACGCCTCCTCAATCACCGACCTCAATCTGACCAGCCCCGCCCGGACGTCGGTCCCCAGATGCACCCGTAATAGCCGTCGGCCTCGTTCCACCAACACCTGAAAATCTCCGCGGGCCTGCGCCGCTTTGACGACCCCGAACGAGTAATGCTGGCCCGGTACCGGCAGGTCGACGGCATCCTCGCTGGTGATCTGAAGAAAGAGACCGGTATTCGGCCCTCCTTTGTAGGCCTGTCCCGTGGAATGGAGGAATCGCGGGCCAAACCCCATGCAGGTGGCGACATGCTTGACGTCCCGCACTCTCACGCGCATGGCTTGGAGGTCCGCCTCATGCGTGGGGTCCATCTCAAGATACGCCAGCAAGGCAAAGTAATCACCGGCTGTGAGCCGATTCAGATGGGCTGCGAGATACTGCTCAAGAGACGAGGTCGGACCTGCCGCTGCCTGAAGCGCTTGGGCATAGGTCGGATCGGCAAATAGCTTGATCCCACCTTCTTCGAAAAATGCAGATTCGGGAGGAAGCGCTCCGGTTCGTTCATACTGAGCCGTCAACTGCTTGGTGGCGACTTTGCTTGTCTCGACATCCGGCTGGTCGAACGGATTGAGATCCAGGATCGCTCCCGCCACTGCCGTGGCAAATTCCCAACGGAAAAATTCCTGCCCCAGGTCATACAGGTCGTTCACGGCAATGCGGATGATCGGATGCCCTGCCCGCTCAAGCCGGTTGACGGCAATGTCTTGATTTTTCTCCGGAGCAGTCTCCAATCGGATATACACAAACACACGGTCTGTCCCATAGACGGTAGGATATCCCACCGTCTCACAATCGACCGGAATAATGCCTTTGCCCTCCTTGCCGGTCGATTCGGCCAGGAGTTGTTCGAGCCAGGCGCCGAAGGAGGCCACACCTGGCGAGGATACAATCGTCACCTTATCGCGGCCGTGTTTGGCAAATACTCCGAGAATCGTACCTAGCATCACGCCGGGATTCTCCTCGACCGGTACAGAAGGAAAACAGGCCTCCACCATTTCTTCCGCGCGTTCGAGCAACTGGGCGATATCGAGCCCCATCACTGCCGCAGGCACCATCCCGAAATTCGATAGCGCCGAATATCGCCCTCCGATCGTGGGCACCCCAAAGTAGAGATGCTGAAAATCATCGGCTTCGGCGATCTGCTGGAGTGGTGAACCAGGATCCGTGATCGCGATGAAATGTCGGACGGCAGCCTTGGCTCCCACATGCCGTTGAACCCGCTCAAAAAAGTAGTGCTTCAAAATCATGGGCTCAAGGGTACTTCCCGATTTGCTCGACACGATGAAGAGCGTGCTGCCGATCTGGATTCGTTTTTCAATAGACCGAATCTGGGCCGGATCGGTTGAATCGAGCACATGGAATTCCGGATACCCACTTTGCCTTCCAAACGTCCGCCTCAGGACTTCCGGGCACAGGCTCGATCCACCCATTCCCAGCAAGAGAACGTGCATGAACCCTCTGTGCCAGATTTCTTCCGCCAAGTTGACGAGCAAGGGCACCTGAGCCAACTGTTGGTCCGTAATATCTAACCACCCGAGCCACCGATGCTCGCTCTCATTAGTCCAGAGAGACGGATCGCGATTCCAGAGACGTCGAACTCGGTGAGTATCGTCCCATTCCTTGAGGGACGCCTGAACCTCGGCAGCCACCTCCGCAGGGAGCCGGTAGAAACAGTCATTGAGTCGAACACCCTGGTCTTTTCTGGAGTGCGACTCGACGACGACAAGCAGTTGGTCGAAAGCGTCCCTGAACAACTGCAACCCTTCTTCCAACAGCCGGTCGGTTATCGCTTTCATTGAGATTCCTATCTGCTCCGCCGCAAGCAGCACGGCTTTTGCCTCATCGAGGTCCTTCGTCAGTCGACTCTCGGGGCGGCCATGATCACGAAACGCATCCAGTGTCGCTAACGGCATCGTGTTGACCGTCTCCGGACCGATCAGTTCTTCCACGTACTGCACGTCGCGGTATTGAGGATTTTTGGTGCCCGTACTCGCCCAAAGCAAGCGTTGGGTCGTGGCCCCCTGCTTCGCAAGGGCTTCCCAGCGAGGTCCGGAAAAGAGGGTCTGATACCGTTGATAGGCCAGCTTGGCATTCGCCACCGCAAGCTTTCCCAAGAGACTTGTGGGACGTCCCTGTTCGCGTTCATGAGTTGACTGTTTCAGGTAGGCAGAAATTTCAGCATCCGCCGCTGTATCAATGCGGCTGACGAAAAAACTGGCCACACTCGCAACGCTCCCCAGGTCACCGCCTCGCTTAGCGAACTGTTCCAGCCCGGTGAGGTAGGCCTCGGCGACATCCGCATAGGTCTCCTGCGAGAAGAGAAGGGTCACGTTGACGTTGATGCCCATGCCAATCAGTTGTTCGATCGCCGAGATCCCGGCGGGAGTGGCTGGGACTTTAATCATCACGTTATCGCGCTCAACGGCTTCCCACAGCCGCTTCGCTTCGTCGAGCGTCCCCGGCGTATCATGCGCCACATGAGGCGACACCTCCAAGCTTACATAGCCGTCCCGTCGCTTCGTGCGGGCATACACCGGCTGCAGGAGGTCGGCCGCAGACTGAACATCCTCAATGGCCAGCCGTTCAAAGCGCGCCTGCGCATCCAGTCTCGGCTCCTTCTGGAGCCTGCGCAACGCATCGGTATAGTCCGAACTTCCGGTGATCGCTTTCTCAAAGATCGCGGGGTTTGACGTCACGCCGACCACTCCCTCGTCGAGGATGAGACGTTGCAAGGCTCCGCTGGTGATGAAACTGCGTCGAATATAGTCCAACCACACCGATTGGCCATATACCTGAAGCGCACACACGGGATTGTTGATCCTGACTTGCGTGACGTGCATCATGGCATCTCCTTGGTCGTGAATTGTTTGCGTATCCAGGGATAGCGTGCGTGTATTTCCTCAATACTGGCTGATGGCCAGTCGTCCCACAGGCAGGCCCTCACTCATTCCGTTCCGTTTCTCTGTTCGACTTGAGGCGCGAAGGACTGCGCCCTCCTTCTGGCCCCGCAGGGCTGAAACCCGGTCCCGTGGAGGGGGAAAGTGGGGGCGTCGGCATTCCGAGAGCAGGGCTCCGTGGCGGCATGTACGACTTCGACGTCCTGCCACGTTCTCCATGATTCAGCCAACTTTCCCAGGACCCCCTTGGCATCTTCGTCACATCGGAGGATGTGGAGGGAGCAGAAAAACTTTGCTCCGATCCAAGAGGCTGGTCTTGCGCCATGCAAGGACCGGCAACCAACGAAATGAACACGAGCGCACGTAGTGTGATGTGATTCATATCTGTCCTTCTTTCATCATTTGTTCCGTGGAAGACGCTCTGCAGTGGAAAAGGGAACCGTGCCGATCCATGAGTGCTCCGACCGTCAGATCGCCTTCTTCACCTGCAGGTTCTTTACCGACAGGCGGACAACTTATTGAAAGCATTTAGAGCCGCGACTTTGTAGCATTCTGCCAACGTCGGATAATTGAACACCGTCCGTAAGAAGTATTGGAGGCCACCGCCTAACTCCAGGACTGCTTGACCAATATGGATCAGTTCTGTGGCGCCGACCCCCACGGCATGGATCCCGAGCAGTCGCTGGTCCTCGCGATGGAAGAGCAACTTGAGAAACCCGCTGTCGTCTCCGAGAATCTGTCCTCGTGCGATCTCTCCATACCGCGCGATGCCGGTTTCATAGGGCACCTTCTTCCTGGTCAATTCCTGCTCCGGCGGGCCAATGGCGGAAACCTCCGGCATGGAATAGATTCCGATCGGCAGATGCTCAATCATGGGTCCCGGATCCACTCCGAAGGCATAGGACGCCGCCAGCCGTCCCTGCAGAAATGAGGTCGACGCCAAGCTCGGGTAACCGATCACGTCGCCGACCGCGAAAATGTGCGGCACCGCCGTTCTGAACTCTCGGTCCACAGCCAACCGCCCACGCTCATCAGGCTTCAGCCCCACGGCATCCACATTCAGGCGACTCGTCGCGCCGACTCGCCCAACCGAAAAGAGGATTTGATCGGCGACGATCTTTTTCCCGGACTCCAGATGGACGATCGCCTGTTGTGGGCTTCCGTTCGTCACCTCCAACCGGTCCACTGCTTCTCCCAAGCGAAACGTGACCCGTTGCCGTCTCATCTGCTGTATGAGTTCGTCGACACATTCGCGGTCCAAAAACTCTAGGAGTTGGTCGCGCTTATCCACCAGAATCACCGGGATGTGGAGCGCAGCGAACATCGACGCATACTCGATCCCAATGATGCCACCGCCGACGATCACGAGCTTCTTGGGCAGTCTCCGCAACCGCACGAGATCATCGCTGGTGAGGATAAGGTCACCATCCGCCGGCACGCCGGGAGGGGAAGCCGGATAGGTTCCGACAGCAATCACGATGTTCTCCGCCGTCACCGTGCGCTGCCCCTCGCCGGATACCACCAGTAGAGTATGCGGGTGAACAAATGAGGCCTCTCCTCTGATAATCTGCACCTCGTTCCGGAACAACTGCTGTTCGACCACCTGCGATTCACGATGGCCGACCATCCCGACGCGCTGGAAGAGTGCCTCTATGGGAGGTCGACGCAGAGGCTCGCCATCGACGCGAAAGCCCGAGTCACGGGTCAATCCGCCGCCGCTCTGAGACAGGCCCCACACGGCCTCTCGGAACGTCTTGCTCGGGATCGTCCCTATCTCCAAGCAGACGCCTCCGAGAGAAGGACGCTTTTCCACGACAGCGGCACGTTTGCCAAGCTTGGCCGCCTGAATCGCAGCCCGTTGCCCTGCGGGACCGCTGCCGATGCACAACAGATCAAAGTCATAGTCTGGCTTCATACGACTGCTCTCCTCCGACCACTAGTCACGGTTGCTGAATGCACGACCGATATCGATCGGCCGGTAGACAGAGACGCGTTCCCTTAGCGCCGCCAACACCACGCTAAACAATTCCACTGCCAGCTCAGGTCGACCGACTCGTTGCGCCATCTCACCGCCATGCTGCGCGCATGCCACCATCATGGCGTGGGGGTCGACAGCCAACCGTATTGGCGGGGTCATAACAAGCGCTCGCATCGAAACAGGCAGGAAATCGGATTGCCGACTCTGCGTGGCCACCGCGTAGGCAATACGGGTCAATTGCTGCACATCACTTCGGATGTCATCCGGCTCCTCGCTTGATCTGCAGTGGAGATAGGTCGCCCATCCCTCCATAAATTGACTGTTGTTGAGAAGAACCGTCGACCCGGTGAATGGCCAGGATCCATGGCAGGCGCTGAACCCAATGAGGATCGTCCCACAGAGAAGTCCGACCGTCCCGAGTCTGCGACGCCATCCAATTGGCCGCATAGTCCCGTCTCCCTCGCCATACGTAGTGCCAACAGAGACAAGCAAGCCAAATGCCACCGGGGATCAACGCACCTCTCACAGAAAAAAGACGCGCCATTCCTGCTACTTCGGGATACACCCTGCTCGAAGTGGCACGTGTCGGGCCTCCGGCTGCGAAGAGTCCACCGCGAGACTTCATGGAAAATCGCGATCATTCACGACGGTCGAGGAAGATGAACGGGCGCTGTTATTCCTAGCCACGTGAATTCAGCGGTGCAGTGTACTGCGTGGAGGCAACCAGACAGGCTTTGAGCGCACGGCACAATGGGTCGAGCCGCCGTACAAATACCAGCAGGGTTTCAACAAGAAGCCGTGACTAGGACAGGGGAAGAGGATCTAGAGAAGGAAGAACCGTCGGGCGTGACAGGTCCATTTTTTTCATTCGACTGCGCAAAGTGCTGGGATTCATCCCTAGCCGAGAGGCGGCTCCAAGAGGACCATAAATCCTCCAGCCCGCCTGCTCGAGTACCCGAAGAATGAGCCCACGTTCTGCATCGTATAGGGTGAGTGGCCGATCAACGTCCGGCGTGGGCCTCGATGAGGAAGCGACGAGACGCTCATCGATCTCGACAACATGAGTCGGCGCGAGAATCGCGGCCCGCTCAATGACATTCTGAAGCTCGCGAATATTTCCAGGCCAGTCATACTGGGCCAACCGCGCCAATGCCATATCACTGAGGGTAAGGCCCGGGCGATTGAATTTGGCTTGGCAGATCTGGAGAAAATGCTGAGCCAGAAGCGGAATGTCTTCTTCCCGATCGCGCAGCGGAGGAAGAGCAATGGGAAACACCTTGAGGCGATAGTAGAGATCGGCTCTGAACCGTCTCTGCTCAACGGCCTCAGCCAGGTCCACATTGGTTGCCGCGATGAGCCGCACATCCACAGGCACCGATCGCACGCCTCCCACCCGATCGATGAGATGATCTTCCAGGACGCGGAGAAGCTTCGCCTGGACATCCAGCGGCATCTCCCCAATTTCATCCAAAAACAGCGTGCCCTCGTGAGCCAGTTCGAACCGTCCCTGATGCCGATGGACCGCTCCCGTGAATGCTCCACGCTCATGCCCGAACAATTCACTGTCCACCAGGCCGCTTGGCAATGCCGCGCAGTTGAGCCGGATGAAGGGTTTATGTCGCCGCAAACTGCTTTCATGGATGGCGCGGGCCACCAATTCTTTCCCGGTGCCGGTCTCTCCGGTCACCAATACCGTGGTGGAAGTGGTCGCGACGGCCTGAATTTGCGTGAGCACCTTGCGCAGCGGCTCGCTCTTGCCGACGAGCAATCCAAAGTTACTTCCCTGTTTGATTTCCTGTGTCAGATACGCGTTATGCTGCGCAAGCTGTCGACTCATGTGCGCGAGTTGCTCATACGCTTGGACGTTTTCGATGGCCAATGCAACCTGAATCGCGATTTGGCGCAAAAACTCCAACGTCTCGACCTCAGGCTCCCCTGATGCCACGCTTCCGATATTGAGCGTCCCGAGGCAGGTTCCACGCGCAAGCAGCGGGAGATTGACCATTCGACCGAGGCCTTCCTCGGCATATAAACGATCTTCATAGAACACTTGTTCTTTCTGAAGATGGGGGCGCACATGGACTTCGCGATGTTCATACACCCATCCCACCGCACTGCCCGTCCGCGGAATGATGGTGCCACGTTGAAGCACGCGTTTGGGCACGGCAGTCTCCAGAGCATGAAACCGAAAGCCGTCTTCTTCCGGCACATAGAGGAGAACCCCGGCGCGCTCCCATGGCACGACATCTTTGATCCGTTCCGTGCACGCTTGCCACAGACCGTCCATTCCGCGCTGTGAGTTCAGCACATTGGACACTTCAAGCAGAGCGTGATACCGACGATGAATCATCATCACCAAGGAGGAATGTAATGGGGGGTCTGCTGGGGCAGCTACATAAGCAATTTTCCTGCCTGGAAGGCGCTTCTCTATTTTGCTGGGGACACTGCGCGAATTTTAAGCGTACCGAGAATAGATTCGTCCGATTGGTTTTTGGAAGAAGATCCTGAACGGTCTCTCCAACACGACAACAATCTGCCGTCGTGCACAATATCAATGAGCGAATCGTGCAGAATCGCACACTCAGGGATGATGGAGCCCCATTGAGCATGAAGGGGGCTGGAGGGGAACCGAAAGGCGAGCTCGTCGGTTGCACCGCCTGGATGAACTTTAGCTGCGAATGCAGGTGCGGCGATGCAAGTACAGGGTCTTGCATCGCCGCTTCCCGCTGATGTCAACTGGTCCCCCGCGAGCACTGGAGTAAGGATGTTGTACCTGATGCACTCAATCGATCAAGGTGAGCTCGCAGGTGCGATTGGCAGTTTTCGTTGGCTCCTTGTCTGGACCACGCCAGACAAGCAGGGCCATACCGGTACCCTTATCGCTTTGGTCGTCTCCGTGGGAGTATGCTCCATCCGTGAAAACGCGAGTCTCTCCCACATCTGCCGCAGGCTCCACTATCCCGTTATGCATAACTCCTTCCTTGTTCAAAGAAGAACGCCAACGAAGATCCAAGGTCGGCCGTTGCGCGCCGCAGGCTTGGCGCTGTGCCGCTACTTGCTCGGCTTCGAGGCTGTTGAGCCGTTACCGCAACGCGGCGAGTTCCGCAGACACTTCACTGTCAGGCTGTTCCTTCATCACCATTCCTTTCATGGCACCAGTCTGTCGTTCGTCTTGGACAACCTATTGGCCCGCCGGTCCCGAGGCCGTACAGCCTTTGTCCGACACTCTTCTGCACCCCGTGACGATCTAGCGAGGAATCCACGAACAACCATTCCGCGTGGTGATTCTTCGAGACCCGCTTCGCTCCGGCTTCCCCAACGGCTCACAAGACGCCACACCGCTGAATCTGCGTCGTTCTGCCCAGCAGCTCCGTCGCTCCACCCAATATCTTCCAATGATCTGTTTGCATGTGCGCATCTACGTCTGCCTGAGTCGCCCACAACCCGACGAGACACAAGACCTGAGATTGCTCCACATCACGATAGACGTGGCTCGTGAGACACCCGGGTTCCTCACGTACCTGCCCTACGAGCAATCGCAATGTCTGCTCAAGTTCCCTACATTTGGTCGGTTGAGCTTCGATGGTGATGAGAAGCAGAACCATCAGATCCTCTTGATCCTCAGTCCCATCTCCCAATCCGCCGTGTGACCTCGTTGGTGAGCTGGGAGTCCAAATGCGTCACTTTTGCGGTGCTGCGGATACAGCACGAATAGGCCACTGACACCTGGGTGACAGGAACGGGTGCCCAAGGGCGATCGCGTGCAGATTCCGACGCTCCCCACCACGTGCAGTGCCTGGAGCTCCCGCGTGAAGCTCCGGGCTTACCCCATACGACGGCGCCACTCCGCGCTCTTTGACGAGCAAGCGGATGATCCCCCCTTCATCACCCGCCTGTCGGGCGCCTAATGCCCAGTTTGCGCATGCGCTTGCGGAGAGTGCTGGCCGGAAGGCCCAAGGCAGCGGCAGCCCCTGTGTGACCCTCGATCTTCCACTGTTTAACCTCCAATGCTCGGAGGATGTGCGCAGCTTCCGCTGCGGCGAGAGGCCGCACCGCCTGGCATTCTATCCTCGGCTCGTTGGACGCCGGCAACTGGTCCATCAAGCACAACGTCGGGCCCCGGCTATTGATCACTGCCCGTTCGATCACATTCCGAAGTTCGCGGACGTTGCCCGGCCATGCATAGGCCTGCAAGGTATCCATCACCCTGGTCGGCACGGTAGAAATGACTTTGCCGGCTTGCTGGGCACATTGCATGACAAAATAACGTACCAACAGCGGGATGTCTTCCCGGCGCTCTCTCAATGCAGGCACCGTGATCGGAAACACCGCCAATCGATAATAAAGATCGGACCGAAAGCGCCCGCAACGCATGTCGGCCTCCAGGTCTCGGTTGGTTGCGGCAATGACTCGGACGTCGACCCGAAGTGTCCGCGAGCTGCCTACTCGTTCGAATTCACCCTGCTGAAGCACACGGAGCAACTTGGCCTGCAGCTCCAACGGCAGGTCACCCATCTCATCCAGAAACAGCGTACCACCATGCGCAGCTTCGAAGCGCCCCACTCGTCGGGCCACGGCCCCGGTAAAGGCACCTTTTTCATGGCCAAACAGTTCACTTTCGATAAGGGTAGCCGAGAGGGCGGCACAATTCACGGTGACGAAGGGTCGCATAGAGCGGCGGCTTTGCTGGTGAAGGGCGCGAGCCAACAGCTCCTTGCCCACACCGGTTTCCCCGAGCAGCAGCACGGTCGTGTCGGAGGGTGCGACTTGTTCCATGCGAAAACGGACCGCTCTGAGCACGGCGCTTTGGCCAATCATCCCCGGGAGACAGGCAGCTTCGCTGACCGCGTCCAGAGGAGTAGGTTCGTTCCGATGAAGTGATGCTTGCAACAGAGAGAGCTGGGACGTAGCGGCCTGAAATAACTCATATGCCTGCGCGCGGCTCAACGCATTGGCGAAGATCTCCCCGACCAGTCGAATCTGTTGAACGACCCCATTGGGCCACACAGATTCCGTGCGACGCGTCGCCAGCGCAATCGCTCGTGTAGTGAAACCGGCCACCACCAGCGGGATAATGACGGCTGAGTACATGCCGCATTGGCGAATCTCCTCGTTCGTGCCTGCGGCCTCGGCAGGTGCGTCACCGTCGTGCGAAAGCTGGACTGTTTCGCCGCGATGCAGTTTGTCGAACACCCACGGCAAGT
>JAEURX010000045.1 GCA_016788885.1 Nitrospira sp.
GTTGCTCTGCTCGGTCACTCTCGTACCGACTCCCTGACCATCATCCCCCTGGTACTCCCAACGTGGATGTTACACCGCACGGCCGGTGATGGCTGTGCACACGAAAGGAAGGACACGTCATGATGAGACAATCTCCCAAGAACTGGTGCCTGCGCGGTTGGATGGGTGCGGTGTTGTTGGCGGCGGCACTCACGGCCGGCTGTATGCACCATCCCGGTGGAATTGCTCCTTCAACAAAGCCGTTGGCGCCGGGAGGATATACCGAACTTGGGAAGGTGCGCGGGCAGGATTGCGTGTATTACCTGCTAGGGTTCATTCCTGTCACCGGCGGAAATGAGATGCGTCATGCGGTGGATGACGCGCTGCGCACCAAGCCGCTGGCCGATGCGATCGTGGAGGTGACGGTCGACGGGTACTTCCAGTATTTCATCCTGTTTTCACGGGCCTGCACCCAGGTGCAGGGGATTGCCGTCGAAACCAAGTAAGCCCAAGCCGGCAGGTCTCGAATTGGAGCGCAAGAACCGGAGTGTGGTGTTCGCCGGGAGCGGGTAGAATGTCGACAGGAACACCATGGAACGGCAACATCCGACAGCCGACACCGTTTTCCCGCAAGACAGGGCTGGTGTACGGGCTCCGTCGCAGGAGCAGTGCTGGGCCGCCCTGTGGGCTCGCGACGGTGCCATGGACGGGCGGTTCTATTATTCGGTGCGGACAACCGGCGTGTATTGCCGGCCCTCTTGTTCGGCGCGTCGACCGAGGCCTGAGCATGTCCGGTTTCATGCGACCTGCGTGGATGCGGAGCAGGCGGGGTTTCGGCCTTGCCGACGTTGCCGGCCTGATGGGCCATCAGAGGTCGAGCGGCAAGCGGCGAACATGGTGCGCATCTGTCGACTGATCGAACAGGCCGACCATGTGCCGCCCCTCAGTGAGTTGGCAGCGCACGCAAAGCTGAGCCCCTCCCATTTTCATCGGATCTTCACCTCCGTCGTCGGGCTCACGCCGAGGGGGTATGCCGCCGCGCAACGGGCGAAACGTCTGCGACAGGAATTGGAACGAGGGCGCTCGGTAACCGCGGCCATGTATGACGCCGGTTTCGAGTCCAGCGGGCGGTTCTATGCGGCGGCGCCTGCGTTGCTGGGCATGGCTCCTTCCCAGTACCGTGCCGGCGGGGCGCAGACCGAACTGTGGTTTGCCGTGGGGGACTGTTCGCTGGGTGCCGTTCTGGTGGCTCAAAGTCACCGGGGGGTCTGTGCCATTCTTTTAGGTGATGAGCCTGAGAGGTTGGTGCGAGACCTTCAGGTTCGATTCCCTCGGGCCCGACTGATCGGTGGGGATCCCGGGTTTGAGCGAGTGGTCTCATACGTGGTGGGTTGCGTGGAATCACCAGCGCGTGGGCTGAGTCTGCCGCTCGATATCCGGGGAACGGCGTTCCAACAACAGGTGTGGACGGCACTGCAGCAAATCCCTGTTGGGACGACCGCGACGTACCGCGAGATTGCGCGTCGTATCGGTCGGCCGGCGTCGGTGCGAGCGGTCGGACAGGCCTGCGGGGCGAACCCATTGGCCGTCGCGATTCCCTGTCATCGGGTTGTGCGTCAAGACGGTGATCTGGCCGGCTATCGCTGGGGCATCGAACGCAAACGTGCCCTGTTGGCACGGGAGAAGGAGCTCAGTGGCCAGGTGGACCAGTCCTGGCCTGCCTCCCTGGAGCAGACCACGGATGACCATCCCTGATGGGCTCTGCCTCCTTCGCGGCACCTGTGGGTAACTGATCATGGTGCAGTTGCACCATGCCTGGCTTCATTCCACCACCGCAATGCTGTCGCGGCGCTGCTCTGGCAACTGATCGATCGGTAACCTATTGAATTAGTGGTGCCGCACTTCTCGCCTCGCAAGGCGTTGTCCTTGCATCGCGTCATCGCACACACGCAAGCCGGGGAGCGAAGGGAGGGCATCATGAGAATGGCGTGGCCGTTCGGGCAGGATGCGAACGAGAACGTGCACCTGGGACGGGTCTTAGTGGTAGACGACGAGGATTCGATCCGCGGCCTACTCCGCAAGACGTTGACCCAGGCGGGATATGACGTGGAAGAGGCGGAGGACGGCGGGCGAGCTGTTGAAGTCTTGAGCAGTGGCGATAACCCGCTCCTGCTCGATGTGATTATTTGCGATATCCGGATGCCGCGAATCAATGGGGTTGAGGCGATCGGATATTTTCGCGCGCAGTATCCCTCCCTCCCGGTCATTGTGTTGACCGGCTACCACGATGAGCGCTTGGCCCATACGCTGCGCCAGCAGGGCGTGGTGCTGTGGTTGGAGAAGCCAGCCGAACGGGAGCAGATCCTTGCGTCGGTCGCGCAGGCCATTGCCGGGCGTCGCTTCAGCTTCTATCCGTGAGGCCGGCGCCTCCTTCCTGTTTGATTTTCGTAGGGCGGCTTCTTAGAATCCTCCCGAACAACCGTCATCGCTTGCTCAGGAGGATCAGAAGGTATGTTTGACGTCATGGCCAAAGCGACTTTCCGCCCGTCACTTCGCTACTGTGCAGCCGCCGGTCTGGTGGGTCTGTGTCTCACGGGCCTGCTCCCGGCTCCGCTCCATGCCGCACGAGGTGGTACCAGCCCGGGGGGCGGGAAGACGGAAGTGTTGCCCGTCCAAAAGGCTGCGCCGGCGGTGGTCATCATTGAGGGCGCCGGGAATGAGGCCGACCTGCGTCGCCAATTGCGAAGCAAGAACGGAGTGGCCGAACTTGGGGCCTCCACGCCGAAAACACTGTTCTCTCAGGCCCCGACCGGCTCGTTCGGGTTTATCGTTCCGCGGTTGCTCGGCATGGCACTGGTGACGCAGAGTCCTGACCTCGGGATCGATCGCGCGGCTCCGGCCACCAATGCGTTCGAAATTCACAAGCTGGCCGACGGCAGTGGCATGGTGGTGGGGTTTATGGGGAAGGAGTCTCTGCCTCAGGTGACGCCGAGTTTACGGCCGAAGACCGTGCGCATCGCCTTGTATTCAAATCCGTCGGAAAAAGCCCCGCACATTGTCGCCGTCCCGCTGGTGAAGCTGGCGGCAGACCGGTTGCCGAGCCGGCTGGATCCGAAAAATCCCGATGGGGCAGTCGTGCTGGAGATGGATCTTCAGGGCACCTCGACCCATGCGTCCACCCAGGGGGGGCAGTAGTCGGTGATGGTGCGTGGGAGACGGCAGGCAGTCACCGCCTCCCACGCGATACACCTTCAGCACCGCTGCGTGTGCAGCGTCAGTCTCCCACCGTGATGGTAATGCTATCGGTCGCCGTTCCCGTATCCTTGTGGTCGTGATCGGCGATTTTCACCGTGATCGTATGCTCACCCTTGGTCACCTGGGTAAAGGTGCCCTTAAATCCCTTCTGATACGCGCCATCTAAATAGACGTGCGCGTGGTTGTCTCCCGTGCCGTTCAAGATCTCATACTTCATGTCGAACGTCTCAGCGACGGTCGCGCCGTTGTGCGGCGACAGGATGTTGATCGTGGTTGCATTTTCGGCGGCGCACCAGGAACTCAGCGCGACGGTCGCGCCGAGGGCCAACGTGCAAGCAGAGAACAGTACACGTGTCATACACAGCCTCCTCGTGAATACAGACATTATTCCGAATGATTGTCGCCGGTCCGCCGTCGTTGTGGATCCGGTTCGTTCCGGTTCTGTCCCCGTTGCCGTAAGGTTTCTTGCCAGCTGGAGGACAGCAGTGGACATCGGCTCAGGTGCTCGGCTGCAATCCGATTGTCTCGCTCGTGATGCATGATGTGGTTGGCCGTGGCAATGGTCCATTCTGGGTAGGAGCGTTCTACCAGGTTGAGGATCGCATTCGTTTCCACCAGGCCTTCCTGTAAGACCCGGAAATACCAGCCTGTGAAGCCGGTCTGTTCGACCTGAAGCGCCAAATCCTTGCGCTGCCAGCGGCGAGCCAGTTTCCAGCAGGGCTGGCGCGGTTGTGACACCTGCACGACGGCCGACCCAACGGAAAAGACATCGCCGATACAGACGTATTCCTCGGTGAGTCCTTGCAACGTGAAGTTTTCTCCAAAGGCCCCCCCGGTTAGCTGATGCGGCGGCAGGAGCCCGTGCCAATGAAACCAATGTTCCGAGGGATAGGCGCAGACGGCCTTGTCCGGCCCTCCGTGGTGGACGAGATCCGCTTGGCCGTCTCCCTCAAGATTATGACGATGCAGACGGACCGGACCGGTCACCGTGCGCTTGAAGATACCGGTGGCCCAGGGTTTCTGAGCCGGATCGTTGGAAGGGTCCGGATGGCGTTGCTCAGGCAATCCCACCTGGATTGACCATATGAGGCCGGTCGTGTTCTGCATGCGTGGATTCCATTGGCGCCGACAGACGATGCACGGCGACGTGACTGGGCAAGGTAGTGCCATGCTGGATGGTGCGTCAAAGTGTTTGTTCTGATTAGGTCAATCACTTCCAGTTATGATAAGACGTGGTATGGAATTTCGCCACCTTCGCTACTTCCTGGCCGTGGCCGACGCCTTGCACTTCACGAAGGCCGCCCAGGGATTGCCGGTCTCTCAGCCCGCCTTGTCTGCGCAGATCAAACAATTAGAGCAGGAAGTCGGGGTGCCGCTGTTTGATCGCGTCGGACGCTCGGTGCAATTGACGCGGGCGGGGGCCATTTTTCGCGAACATGCACGGCGAGCCTTGCGGGAGATGGAGCTGGCTCAGGTGGCCATCGCCGAGGAGGAAGGCTTGCAGCGGGGCACCCTCACGGTGGGTGTCGTACAAACCGTCAATGCCTATTTGATTCCAGAAATCGTCAGTCGGTTCTCGACTCTCCATCCACGGGTGGTGCTCAAGTTCGATGAATTGTCCGGTCCGGAAATCGAAGCGGGCGTCACGAATGGATTGCTGGAACTGGGTATCGGGTTTGTTCCGGCAGGTTCCGACCGTATCGAGAGCCAGCTCTTGTTTGAGGAAGATTTTGTTGTGATCGCTTCACCCAGGCATCCGTTCACTCGCCGCCGTCGCTTACCACTGGCGGCGCTGGCCGATGAGCCGTTGGTCCTCCTTCCGGGCATCTTTTGTACGCGTCGTCTATTGAACACCAGCTTCGAGCAGGCGGGCGTGGTCCCTCGGGTCACTGTTGAAATGAACTCGATTGAAGGCATTCTCGCCACGGTGAAAACCAGTAACCTGGCGACCGTGCTCCCTCGACTGTCTCTGGGATTGGAGGGAAATGCCGGACTTCGAGGTATTCCGCTCAACAATCCGACACCCCGACGGGGGCTCGGGCTGCTCTGGAGAAAGGGCGGCTACCGGAGCGGGGCGGCTCAGGCGTTGGCCGATCAGGTGCGCCTCGTTGTCAACGAACGCTGGAGGCGAAAGGAGGATAGGTGAGTCGAGGTGTAGGTTTGTCCGGACCAGACTCAGGAATCGGTGTTGAGGGAATTTTTTTAGGCTGCCTTGTAACCTGTGCGCCTCCCCCGCCGACTGACCTCATGAGGGCTCTGTCTGTGGTCCTCAGGGCGGATGGGGTATGATGCTGAAGTCGACGCCGACACAGGGGATCACGTCAGTTTTACGGGAGCGCAGGCACTCGTGTCCGATGACGCCGAATGTATCGACCGAGTCTTGCGCGGGGACATCGATCGGTTCAGCGAATTGATCGCTCGGCACCAGCGCCATGTGCTGAAGATTGTGCAGGGACATGTGCCGGGGGATCATGTGGCGGAGGTGGCGCATGACGTGTTTGTTCGCGCCTATGCAGGGCTTTCGCAGTACTCAAGGCAGGTTCCGTTTGAACATTGGTTGTCTCGCCTCAGTGTTCGAGCCTGTTATGATTTCTGGCGTGCGCATCGTCGGACCGAGGTGCCCGTCAGCGGGTTGACCGATGATCAGGTGGGATGGCTGGACCGTGCGCTGGCAGATGAATCAGGCCAACGGTTCCGTGATCAAGCAGACCGGCGTGACTCGCTGGAAGTGTTGGACTGGGCGTTGACCCAATTGTCACCCGAACACCGTCTGGTTTTGACTTTGGTGTCGCTTGAAGGCCGTTCCGTGCGCGAGGCGGCTGAGCTGTTGGGGTGGACGGTGGTCAACGTAAAGGTGCGGTGTTATCGAGCCAGGCAAGCCTTGCGGGCGATTTTTCTTCGGGAATGGGAGCGACACCGGCATGACCGTCCATCGTAAACGCGCGTTGGGGCAGATTGAGGCGGTTCTGGCGCAGGCGCATCGCGCTCGCGGCGAGGTGGCTGTGGGAGAACAATGGGCGCAGGATGTCATGCGAACGATCCGGCGGGAGGCCGCGCAACATCCTGCCCCTTCTCTCCTGTCCTGGGCAGAGCCGTTGGTGTGGCGCGTGGCTACCGGTGCGGCGCTCGTGGCCCTGTTCTTTGCCGGGTCGGTGGCCGTGTATACCAGGCAGCACCCCGCTCCGGTTACGGCAGCATGGCTTGAAGAGTTTGATGCGGGATCATCGTTTCCTGATCAATAACTCGGTCGGAGGCTCGGAGCGAGCGGTATGTCACGCACCGGATTGTGGATTGGGCTGATCATCCTCTTTTTCGCCGGGACTTTAATAGGCGCCGTGGGGATGTCGCTGTATTCTCAGTACGAGGATGAGCATCGATGGGAGCGGGGACCGGCGGCTCGAGAGGAACGGATTATGAAACGACTGACCCAGGACCTGGCCTTGTCGACGACACAACAGGCGGAAGTTGAGCCGATTGTGGCGCGTGCCCATCTTGAATTGTTACGGTTGCGGGTGCAGCACCAGCCGGATGTCGATCGGGTGCTCGATCTGGGGATGCAGGAACTGAAGACGAAGTTGTCGTCGGAGCAACAGGTCAAGTTGGACGGGCTCCATGCGCAGCTTCAGCAGCGCTGGCGGATGACCCGCGACTATGTCCGGCAGGCGCAGGATGCCGGGGGACGGAAGGAATAGCGGCGATGGCTGAGTCGGTGAGATTTTCGACGCTCTTGAAACGGTGGATGATCGGGTTGTCGGCGGCCTGTCTATTGGCTGTGGGCACCTACGTCATGATGACCAGGTCCGGTGAAGCCCAACCAGGCCGCGCGGAGAAGCGTCCGGCCATGGCCGCGAGGAATACGCCGGTCGTGGCGGCGGTGGCGAAAACCGGGGAGATCAATATTTATTTGAACGGCTTGGGATCCGTCATCCCGATGAATACGGTCACGGTCAAAAGCCGGGTAGACGGCCAATTGATGCGCGTGCTCTTCAAAGAAGGGCAGGTGGTGCACAATGGCGAGCTGCTGGCACAAATCGACCCGCGCCCCTTTGAAGTGCAGTTGATCCAGGCTCAGGGACAAATGGCGCGCGATCAGGCGCAGTTGAAAAATGCGCAATTGGATTTCGAGCGCTATCGCGACCTGTATAAGCAGAACTTCATCCCCAAGCAGCAGCTCGATACCCAGGAAGCCCTGGTGCGTCAATACGAGGGCATCGTCAAGGCCGATCAAGGGCAGATCGACAATGCCAAGTTGCAGCTGACCTATTCGAGCATTACCGCGCCGATCGACGGACGCGTCGGGTTGCGCCTCGTGGATGCGGGCAATATCGTGCATGCGAACGATCCCAATGGATTGCTGGTGATTACGCAGTTACAACCGATCACCGTTGTGTTCGCGCTGGCGGAAGATCACCTGCCGGCCGTGTTCGAGCGGCTCAAGGGCGGGAAGCCGCTTGTTGTGGAGGCCTTCGATCGCGAGCAGAAACGCAAATTAGCGACGGGCACGTTGCTCACTGTCGACAATCAAATCGATCCCACCACCGGAACCGTTCGCCTCAAAGCGGTCTTTCCGAACGACGACAGCGCGCTGTTCCCGAATCAGTTCGTGAATGCCCGTCTGTTGCTCGATATCAAACAAGGCGCGACCATCGTGCCGTCCGCGGCTATTCAGCGCGGACCCAAGGGAACATTTGTCTATGTGGTCAACGAAACGGAACAGACTGTCAGCGTGCGCGCAGTGACCGTGGGCGTGTCGCAAGGCGAAGACACCTCGATCGACACCGGACTGACGTCAGGCGAAACCGTCGTGGTGGATGGAACTGAAAAATTACGCGAGGGCAGCAAGGTCGAGATGCGGCCCTCGGGCGGAGCGGTTCCAACCGGCCAGGAGAAGCCAGCGACCGGAGGGGAACGAAGAAAACAGGGGAATCGCACGTGAACCCCTCGCGACTGTTCATCGTACGGCCGGTCGCGACGGTCCTGACGATGATCGCCATTCTGCTGGCTGGAGCGCTGGCGTATCGCCACCTGCCTGTATCCGCGCTTCCTCAAGTCGACTATCCCACGATTCAAGTGTTGACGTTTTATCCCGGAGCCGGGCCGGACGTGATGACCTCCTCCATTACGGCCCCGCTCGAACGGCAGTTCGGACAAATGCCCGGGCTCAACCAGATGACCTCGATGAGCTCCGGGGGCAGTTCGGTCGTCACCCTGCAATTCAGTCTCGACATCGATTTGGACGTGGCCGAGCAGGAAGTGCAGGCGGCCATGAATTCGGCGGCCACCTTCCTGCCTCGCGATCTTCCCGCGCCGCCCGTCTATAACAAGGTGAATCCCGCAGATGCGCCGATCCTCACATTGGCGTTGACGTCAGCCACCCTGCCCCTGTCGCAGGTCCGCGACTTTGCCGAAACCCGGTTTGCGCAAAAGATTTCCCAATTGTCCGGCGTGGGTCTGGTGAGCATCAGCGGGGGGCAACGTCCGGCCGTGCGCATCCAGGCCAATCCACGTGCGTTGGCCGCCTACGGCTTGACGCTGGAAGATCTTCGCGTCGTGGTGGCGGCTGCCAATGTCAACCAGGCCAAAGGCGGTTTCGATGGGCCGCGCCGCGCGTCGATCATCAACGCCACGGATCAGTTATTCGCCGGCAAGGACTACAAGGCGTTGATCGTGGCCTATCGCAATGGCGCTCCGGTTCGGTTGTCGGAAGTCGCTGAGGTCATCGACGATGTCGAAAACACCAAGCAGGCGGCCTGGATGAACGAGACGCCGGCGGTGATCGTCAACATTCAGCGCCAGCCGGGGACGAATGTCATCGAGGTAGTCGACCGGGTGAAGAAGTTGCTGCCGCAACTACAGAGCACGTTGCCGTCGTCAGTGCAGGTGTCCGTGCTGACTGACCGCACGACCTCGATTCGCGCCACGGTTCGAGATGTGCAGTTTGAGTTGGTGTTGGCGGTGGCCCTCGTGATCCTGGTGATTTTTTTGTTTCTGCGGACCTTGCCTGCCACGGTAATTCCGGCGGTGGCGGTGCCCCTGTCCCTCGTCGGAACCTTCGGGGTCATGTATCTCATGGGCTTCAGCCTGAACAATCTGACCTTGATGGCGCTGACGATCTCTACGGGCTTCGTGGTCGACGATGCCATCGTGATGATCGAGAACATTGCGCGGTATCTCGAACGGGGAGACTCGCCCTTTCAGGCCGCTCTCAAAGGTTCGAAGCAAATCGCCTTCACCATCCTGTCGTTGACGGTGTCCCTGATTGCTGTGCTGATTCCCTTGATATTCATGGGCGATGTGGTGGGACGGTTGTTCCGCGAATTCGCTGTGACGCTGAGCATCACCATTCTCATTTCGGCCGTGGTGTCGCTCACCTTGACCCCGATGATGTGCGCCCGACTCTTACGAGAGCGGCGGGAGGAACAGCCTGGCCCATTGTCGCGGGTATCGCAGCGGGTGTTGGATCGCATCATCGCGGGATATGGACGAAGTCTGCAGTGGGTGTTGCAGCGTCAGCAGGCGACGCTGGTCGTGACGGTCGCCACGCTCGTGGTCACCGTCGTGCTGTTCGTCCTGATTCCCAAGGGGTTTTTTCCGCTTCAGGACACCGGCGTGATCCTCGGCATTACAGAGGGACCGCAAGCGGTGTCGTTCGGCACGATGGCGGAACGGCAGCAGGCTTTGGCTCGCGTCATCCTTGAGGAGCCGGCCGTGGAAAGCCTCACTTCGTTTATCGGTGTGGATGGCACGAATACGACACTCAACAGCGGGCGCATCTACATCAACCTGAAGCCGCTGGGAGATCGATTGGCCGGCGCCGGCGACATCATCCGCCGGCTGGAATCACGTGTGGTCGACGTAGACGGCATCACCTTACACATGCAGCCGGTGCAAGACCTCACGGTAGAAGATCGGGTGAGCCGGACGCAGTTTCAATATACGCTGGAAGATGCGGATCCGGAGGAATTGAACCGCTGGGCCCCGAAACTCTTGGAAAGTTTGCAACTGCGGCCGGAGCTGCGTGATGTCAGCAGCGATCAGCTGAACCAAGGACTAGCCTCGCTCGTGGAGATCGACCGCAATACGGCTTCGCGTATGGGCATCACGCCGCAACTCATCACCGATACGTTGTACGACGCGTTCGGCCAGCGGCAGGTCTCCACCATGTTTACGCAATTGAATCAGTATCGCGTCATTCTGGAGGTCATGCCGGAATTTCAGAAGGGGCCAGAGGCGCTGCAGGCTCTGGAGGTGCGCGGGACAGGCGGCTCCGTGCCACTAAACGTCTTTACCCGTGTCACGGACACCACGGTCCCTCTTGTCATCAGCCGGCAGGGACAGTTTCCCGCGGTGACGATCTCATTCAACCTGGCGCCGAATGGCTCTCTCGGCGAGGCGGTGGAGGCGATCCGACATGTCACGCAGGAAGTGGGCCTTCCTGCCAGTATCCGCGGGAGTTTCCAGGGCGCGGCGCAGGCTTTTCAAAATTCGCTGGAGCATGAACCGTTGCTGATCCTGGCCGCCTTGATCACGGTCTATATCGTGCTCGGTATTTTGTACGAGAGCTATATTCATCCACTGACGATCCTCTCGACCCTGCCGTCCGCCGGCGTAGGCGCCCTGTTGGCCCTCATGCTGCTTCGTATGGAATTCAGTATCATCGCATTGATCGGCATCATTCTGCTGATCGGGATCGTGAAGAAGAATGCCATCATGATGATCGATTTTGCCTTGGATGCCGAACGCACTGAGGGGAAGCGGCCGGAGCAGGCCATTTATGAAGCCGGGCTGCTGCGTTTTCGTCCCATCATGATGACGACCCTGGCTGCGCTGTTCGGAGCGTTGCCGCTTGCCATGGGGGCGGGCGTCGGCTCGGAGTTACGTCGTCCGCTCGGTATTGCGATCGTCGGCGGACTGGTCTTGAGCCAGCTGTTGACGCTGTACACCACTCCGGTGGTGTATCTTGCTTTGGATCGACTGGCCGCCCGCTTCCGCCGAAGTCCTGAGCCGGTGTCGGTAGGGGAAGCCGTGCCGATAGGTCCACCATGAATATTTCGGCTCCTTTCGTGCGGCGCCCTGTCGCGACCACCTTGCTGACGATCGGCGCGACCCTGGTCGGGCTCGTGGCGTTTCCCTTTTTGCCGGTGGCCTCGCTGCCGCAGGTCGAGTTTCCTACCATCAACGTGTCGGCATCGTTACCGGGGGCAAGTCCCGAGACGATGGCATCGTCCGTGGCGGCTCCCTTAGAGCGTCAGTTCACTCGCATCGCCGGCGTCACGGAAATGACCTCCTCCAGTACGATCGGCGGAACCAACGTCACCCTTCAGTTTGAGCTCAACCGGGATATCGACGGCGCCGCGCGGGATGTGCAAGCCGCGATCAATGCGGCTCGTGCCGATCTTCCCAGTAATCTGCCGACGGCCCCCAAGTACAGCAAGGTCAATCCTGCCGACGGCCCCATTCTGATTTTGGCTATCACCTCTGACCTCGTCACTCGTGGGCAAATGTACGATGCGGCGTCGAGCATCCTGCAGCAGAAACTTTCGCAGGTGGAAGGCGTGGGGCAGGTGGCTGTGGGCGGAGGGTCATTGCCGGCGGTCCGTGTGGATCTCAATCCCACCGCCTTGAACAAGTACGGCATCGGGTTGGGAGAGGTGCGCCAGATTCTGAACAGTACCAATGTGAACCGTCCGAAAGGGCAACTGACCGCGGACGATCATACATGGGAAATCAGGACCAATGATCAGCTCCACAAAGCCGAGGACTATCTGCCGTTGATCGTGGCGTATCGAAACGGGCGCGCCGTGCAGTTGTCCGATGTGGCGGCGGTGGAGTCGTCGGTCGAGGATTTGCGAACCATGGGGGTCGCGAACGGCACGCCGGCCGTCTTGGTGATCATCTATCGGCAGGCTGGCGCGAACATCATTGAAACCGTGGATCGTCTTCGCGCGCGCCTGCCTCAGCTGGAAGCGTCCCTTCCGGGTAGTATGTCCTTGTCCATCGTGATGGATCGGACGCCCGTCATTCGCGCGTCGTTGCATGATGTCGAACGGACCCTCGCCATTTCCGTCGCCCTCGTGATTCTCGTGGTGTTCGCGTTTCTCCGCGATGTGCGGGCCACCTTGATTCCGGCCGTGGCCGTTCCCGTGTCGCTGATCTCTACGTTCGGTGTCATGTACGTGCTGGGTTATAGCCTTGATAATTTGTCGCTCATGGCGCTCACGATTGCGACGGGGTTTGTGGTAGACGACGCGATCGTCGTGCTGGAAAATATCACACGCTATCGCGAACAGGGCGTACCGCCCCTGGAGGCGGCCCTGCGAGGCGCAAGGGATATCGCCTTCACGGTCGTCTCGATGACCCTCTCGCTGGTGGCAGTATTCATCCCGATTTTTCTGATGGGCGGGATGCTCGGCCGGCTGTTTCGTGAATTCGCCGTCACCTTATCTGTGGCGATTCTGGTGTCGCTGCTCATATCACTCACGACGATTCCCATGCTGTGCGCGCGTGTCCTGAAGTCGGGTGTTGTCCATTCGCATGGCTGGTGGTATCGGATAAGCGAACGGGGGTTCCGCGTTATGTTGCGTGGCTACGCTACCAGCCTGACCTGGGTCCTCCGGCATCCACATATGATGTTGGCGGTGACGTTAGCCACCATGGCGCTCACGGTGTATCTTTACATTCTCGTGCCAAAAGGATTTTTCCCCCAGCAGGATACCGGTCGGCTGTTCGGCAATATCCAAGCGGCGCAGGATATCTCGTTTCAAGCGATGCGGCAGAAACTCACCGAAGTCGTAGAGATCATCAAGAGCGATCCGGCCGTCTCCAGCATCACGGGCTTCACAGGCGGCGGGGGCCATGCCGGCACGACCAATACGGGACGGATGTTCATCGCCCTCAAGCCGCTTGAAGAACGCGGCCTCAGTTCCGACGAGGTGATTGGCCGGCTGCGTCCAAAACTGGCGAAGGTGCCGGGCGCTCCAACCTATCTGCAAGCTATTCAGGATCTGCGGATCGGTGGCCGGGCCAGTAGCGCGCAATATCAATATACGCTGCAGAGCATGGATCTTGCTGAACTTAACACCTGGGCGCCGAAGGTGGAGGCGAAATTGCGGACGCTTCCGGAGGTTGTGGATGTGAACAGCGATCAGCAGGATCGGGGGCAACAATCCCTTGTCGTGTTCGATCGGACGACTGCGTCCCGGCTCGGGTTGAGTCCCCAACTCATCGACGATACATTGTATGACGCCTTTGGTCAGCGGCAGGTGTCGATCATGTATACTCCGCTGAATCAATACCACGTGGTGATGGAAGTTGCTCCGCAATACTGGCAGAACCCGTCCGCGTTACATGAAATTTATGTTCGATCCCCAAGCGGTGCTCAGGTGCCGTTGAGCGCGGTGACGCGGTACGAGCCGGCCAATACCATTTTGTCCGTCAACCATCAGGGACAATTTCCCGCGGTGACGCTGTCGTTCAATATGGCTGCTGGCGTGTCGTTAGGGGAGGCTGTGCTGGCTGTGGATGCAGCCATGCGCGACATCGGTTTGCCGGCGAGCGTGCGCGGGACATTTCAGGGAACGGCCAAGGCGTTCCAATCCTCTGTAGAGAATCAACCTTGGTTGATTCTGGCGGCGCTGGTTACAGTGTACATCGTGCTGGGGATTCTCTATGAGAGTTACATTCATCCTGTCACGATTCTCTCCACCTTGCCTTCCGCCGGGGTAGGAGCCTTGTTGGCATTGCTGCTGTTCAAATCGGAACTGAGCATGATCGCCTTGATTGGGATTATGCTGCTGATCGGCATTGTGAAGAAAAATGCCATCATGATGATCGATTTTGCTTTGCAGAGTGAACGGATAGGAGAAGGGAAAACTCCACAGGCAGCGATTTACGAAGCCTGCCTGCTGCGGTTCCGGCCGATCATGATGACCACGGCGGCAGCCCTCCTCGGTGCATTGCCCCTGGCCGTAGGTATGGGGGTGGGATCGGAACTGCGGCGCCCGCTCGGCATCGCCATCGTGGGCGGTCTGTTGGTGAGTCAGGTCCTCACGCTCTACACGACTCCTGTCATGTATCTGCTTCTCGACCGTCTACGACTTCGATGGGTTCGGGCTCGAGAGGCCTCCCCGCATCCCGCCGCCTAGAGACTCGCATTCAATACACACATACTCCGCCTCGTTTGTGACGATATGCGCATTGACAACTGTTTCCCCATCATGATATTGAGAATTGCTATCAAGAATTGTGGAGGAAGCCTCTAATAAGTTTTAGTCAATGACGCGGATCGTGAATCGAGTTCACGCAACATTCGAATAAGGCCAGCGGCCCCATGCGGTCAGAGCCCAAAGTTGTCTCACGACAGCTTTGGGCTTTTTGTTTTTTGTCGCCCGGTTTCAGGGTGTTGTCGGAAGAGGGAGGTCGAAAAAATGTCGGAAGCCGCACTGACGGCAAATATCGCCCATATACAAGGAGCTCGCAGTGGAGGGTGGCTGATTTCATTGGTACTGCATGGCGGACTTGTCGCTCTCGCGATGCAGACTGTGATGGAGGTCAAGCCGCATCTTCAAACGGAGACCTTTCGATGGGATGTGGCATTGCACCAGGCGCCGACACCGAGTCCTGTTGCTGCTGAGGCGCTTCCTACACAAGAGTCGGTTCCAAGACGGACAGAGCCCACGAAACCAGTGTCTTCGTCCGTCTCGAGTCCTTCGCGAGCGCCGGTTCCCAAGGTCGTGGAGCGGACGGCAATCGTTCAAACGGTTCAGGCTACGCAAGTCACCCCGCGAGTAGTCGAACGCTCCGCCCCTCAGGAGCGCCAGTCGGTCGTGACAGAGGTACAACCGGTTACCTCGCGACCGGTTGAGACAGTAGTGGCCCATGCGCAGGAGATCCTGCAACAGACAAACCAGGACGCTGTTCAGGCCGTCGAAGCGCAATCGGTGACAGCACAGTTGTCTGAAACGATGATTCAGCAGTCAGCCGTTCCCGTCGAAACCCTGGCGACCGAGGTGGAACAGCCCGCTATCGTCGCACAAGAGGTAGTTCAGACTGAGTCCTCCGTCGCTACTGCAACGGTTTCACTCAATGGGCCGCAGGACGCGGTTGTGTCGGAGCCAATCGTCACGCACCAGAGTGCAGTTGTCCATCGTGAGGTGCGTGAGACGGCGTCGGCGCAGGCAGACCTTGGTTGGTTAGCGGAGTCCCTGTGGACGCGGATCGAGCAATTGAAGCGGTATCCCAGGCAGGCGCGAGCGCGTCGGTGGGAAGGCAAGGTGGTGTTGGAAGCGGTGATCCGTCATGACGGAACGATTCTCGAATGTTTGGTCGCCGAAAGTTCCGGCCACGGCTTGCTGGATCAAGATGCCATCTCGGTGTTGAGGAAAGCTTCTCCGCTTGCCCTGAAACACCCGCTGGGGAAAGAGCAAATCACTATTCTGGTGCCGATCGCCTATCGGCTCGAGGGGTAAGGAGCGGCAAGTCATCTTACGCGATCAAAGGAGTTTCGTCATGAGCGATGTCATGCAGAATGTGCGGAAGAGAGTAGTCGAGGCGGTCCTGTGCAGCGCGTGCCTCTTGTGGTTGGGGGCGGGGCCGGTCCTGGCTCAACCGAAAGGTGACAAGGTGTTTCAGGCGGTGGCGACCGATGCAAAGGGCGTCGAGACCGAGGTGCACGGCGTCATCTTCTACTGGGAAGAAAAAATAAGCGAAACATCGTTTGTGCCGCATGAGCTGAAGGAAGTGCCGGTCAAACGCGGAACCGCGACGGTCAAGATCAAGTTCGATGTCATCAAGACGATCGACGTGAAACCGTCCGGGAATGGGACGCCGCCCGCTGTGTCCATTACGTTGAGCGACGGAAAAGCGGGAGAGTTTACCCTGGCCATAGCCGGAAGCTTTAAAGGGCAATCGGATTTTGGCGAAGTCGAATTGCCGGCAGTTGACCTCAAACGCATTGCGTTCAAATAAATTTCACGAGTAATCGAGCGGCGGCAGAGAGGCCGTCGAGCGGAGGAACTGGCATGACGAACAGCACGAAGCGCGACACGGCTCGGATTTTAGCTTGCGACGATGTGCGTTGCCGGTGTGGACAGCTTGTCGCGCGATGGGCGGAACAGGGCATCGAAATCAAGTGCAAGCGGTGCCGGCGTCTCGTCACGATTGCCTTTAACGCGATCGGAGGGAGGCCGCCGGCGATGCTTGCGAACTAACTATTTCCGAGCGACGTCAAGGTAGAGGCCAAAGGACCGTGCGTGTCCAGAGCCCAAGACCATCAACATGGTCTTGGGCTTTTTATTGTGTGGTGATGCGTTGTGAGTATCCGTGAATGAATAAGGAGAACAACTAATCATGGCGGGACGTATCCGGGTCATGGGTGGAAGGGCTGTATGGGTGTTGGCGATAGGACTTGGTTGTAGCTGGAATACCCTTGTTCTGGCGCAAGGGATAGAGACGACTGTTCCCGGCCAGCAGGCCTCCGATGCAGGGACCAGCGCAGATGAGAGGAACACGGCGGTCGAGCCGGAGCAGCCGGCGAAGTCCAAACCAGTGAAGATTCCCGAAGTGATGGTGAAAGACGTGCACGAACGAAACGAGCCGGATCAGGAATCGGTGAAGGACATCGCGGGATCGGTAAATGTCGTCACGCGCGAGGAAATTCAGCGCGCCCGGCCGAAAAACGCCGACGAAATGTTGCGGCGCGTGCCCGGTGTCAACGTGCTCGACGAATATGGCCAGGGGATGCGACCCAACATCGGCATCCGGGGTATGGATCCCCGGCGCAGCAAAAACATTCTCCTCATGTTGGACGATATCCCCATACAACCGGCCCTCTTTGGCGATGCCTCAACGTATTACATGGTGCCGATCGAACGCATCGACCATATCGAGGTGATCAAAGGAGGCGCCTCGGTTCTCTATTCACCGAATACTCAGGGTGGCCTCATTAATTTTATTCAGAAACGGATTCCTACGACGCCGACGTTTTCCACCACGAATACGTTCGGCAGTTTCAACTTGTTTCAGTCGGACACGCAGTACGGGGGCCATTGGGGGAATTTTGGCGCACAACTCGGGTATGTCCGGCGCCAGTCAGACGGTTTCAGAGACCATAGCAAATCCCAGCTGGATGATTTCACGATGCGATTCGAGGCCAATCCCGACGATCGGACGCGCATTACGACGAACATCTCCTGGTACGACGAAACGACGCAGACGCCTGGAAGTATTACACCCGCTCAATACCGGAGCGATCGCACACTGGCCGGGAAACCGAATGATGAATTCAAAGGGCAGCGTGGAGCCATCGATGTGACGGCGAGCCGGGAGATCGACGCCCACAACACGGCCAAGGTCATCGTGTACGGCAACGTGTTCGAACGGAACTGGTATATCCAGGACCAGGCCGCCAACGGGACGCTGCTCTCGACCAGTCAAAACTTTCTGCGCAAGTTCAATGTCTTCGGCGTCATGCCGCAACACCAATTCAAATTTTCGCTCTTTGGATTGGATCAGCAGATCACCTCCGGCGTGCGGTATCACGCGGAGCGGCTGACGGACATTACTGGAATCGGGACGGCCGGTTCGAAGATCAGCCGCACGACGAACAACGCCGATTTGGAATCGGTGGCCTATGCGGCCTATACGGAGACGGCGATTCGGCTGACCGAAGCCTTCACCATTTCGCCAGGCATACGGTGGGAGCAGGTCAATCAAAGCCGCGAGACGATGAACGCCGTTCCCCCTGCTGGAGGGAATTTCAAGAGCTACAAGACGACACAAGGACTGATCTACGGGACAGGGGTGAAGTATCAACTCACCCCGGACAGCATGCTGTTCGGCCACGTCCATACGACCTTCAGGCCGCCGACCTTCGCCAATGCCGTCGATCCGACGAGTGGAACCACACAAGACCTCTCGGCTGAGCGCGCATTGAGTTCGGATATTGGCATTCGGTCCATGCTGGTCCCGGGGGTGAGTGCGGAACTCGCGCTGTTTCGCACCGAATTCAGCAATCAGATTGTCCAGCAGGGCAGTCAGTTCGTCAACGCCGGAAAGACGTTGATGGAAGGAATCGAAAGCACCGTCAGTCTCGATTGGGGAGAAATTGTCCGTCCACTGCAAGGCTTCGTCACCAGAGGCAGCATCACGCTCTTACGGCCGAAGTCCCTATTCGGAGCGACGGACGGGAAAGACCTGCCGTATGCCCCGCGCATGACGTTCTATGGATTGGTGGGCTATTACCACCCGACCGGGGCGTCGATTGAAGCTGATGCCACGTATGTCGCGCAACAGTTTACCGATGGCGCGAATACCCAGACGGAAAATGCCCTCGGTACAAACGGCGCCATCCCTTCCTACACCATCTGGAATCTGCGGCTCAATTACGCGCCGCCGAAGGCGAAGTGGGCCATTTTCGCCGGTGTACGCAATCTGACCGATGAATCATTCATCGCGCAACGCACCACCGGCAGTTTCCTGGGGATTCAGCCCGGTGAAATCCGGAATTTCTACGGTGGGGTCTCCTGGAGATTTTAATGGGGAGCCGCAACCTTTGACCGAACTTCAGAAAGGAATGACGCTGATGAATCGGAACCTGTTCAATCGTGGATTATGGGGAATCGTCTTGGTGGCGAGCCTGTTGGAAGCAACTCCGGCCCAGGCCCATTTTGTCTGGGTGGAGACGGATGCGACGGCACCGGCTGATGCGGGACAGGGAGTGAAGGTGTATTTCGGTGAGTATGCCGAATTCCTGCGAGAGGAACGTGGAGGCCGGCTTGATTCGATCGACGGCGTCACCGTGCGTGTGCAGGATCCGAAGCGCGGGAAGACCGACGTGCCGCTGACCAAGCAGGTCAACCATTTCGTCGGTTCCGTCTCCTCCTGTGTCCCGGGACGGAATGCGGTGGTCGCCGAGCAAACCAAAGCGCCGGTTCAGGATCTACGCAAGCATGATCTGGGTATCGTCAAACCGATGTTCTATGCCAGGACCTATTTCGTCTGCCTGGAAGAGAGCCGCGTGAATGAGCATGAGCGGGATCACTCGACGCCGCTGGCGTTGGACTTGATCCCTCTCACCACAGGATTGAATCTAGCGTCCGGCCGTGTGACCCCGGGGCCGGGCGGCGAAATCGTAGTGAAAGCGATCTTTAATGGCCAACGCTTGCCTGGGACTCAGGTGTTGGTGCATGCACCCAATGGCTGGGACAAGGAGCTCAAAACGGATGCCGAGGGTATTGTCTCCTTCACTCCACTGTGGCCAGGCCGGTATGTGCTGGAGATGATTCACGTCGAAAAGACACCGGGGGAGTTCGAAGGGACGGCCTATGAGGCGTTGCGCCATCGCAGCACCTTGGCACTGCAGGTGAGGGCCGAGCGCCCCGGGGAGCGATAGCATGAATCGCGGCGGATCTGAACGACTTGTCAGAGTGACTCATCGCTGGTTGGGTATGGGGGCCATGGGTTTTCTATTGCTCTCCGTCGTGACAGGCCTGTTGTGGGCGGACGCGAAGTTTCTCTATTGGGATGACCACTATAAGGAGAAGCTCCGGCCGCTGGCTGGCCCGCCGCTGGAAACAGCCACGTTGCCGGTCGATCGCGCGATACTGGCGGCCAAGGACGCCGTGGGCGGGCGGGCGTTGGTCGAGCAGGTGGTGTTACGGTCGGATTTCGGCCGCGTGTTCTACGAACTCAAATTGCGTGTCGAGGGCGTGTCCACCACCCTCTTGCTCGACGCCATGACCGGCGAGCGTCTGTCGCCGATTTCGCGGGAGCTGGCGCCGGTGATTGCTCAGCAATATGTGCGTGCACCGGCGACCGTCACCGGTGTCGACATCGAGCGATATACGCCACGCAAAAAGAAACGTGCACAGGATGCCGTGCGCGTTCGTTTCGACAATGCCGATGCCACGGAGATCGTGCTGGACCGGCAGACCGGGGACATCCTCGAAGACGAAGGTCGCTGGCGGCGGGTGCATTTTGCCGTGATGCAGCTGCACCAGTTGAACTTTTTCGGGTTTGAGAAAACGTTGCTCAATATTCCGGGCGTGCCGATTCTGTTGATGAGCCTGTCGGGAGGTGCCCTCTGGCTCTTTCACCGTGCCAGGGCGCGGCGTTCGAGATCGGCGATTTCATCCAGAGAGGCAGCAGTGTTTCCTGCCCGTTCGGACGATGCAAAGGAGGTTCCACCCCTAGGCTGAGCGCGGGCGGGATGACGCGACGGTGGCGTTTTCTTTCGCTGGTTGTTTAGAATGAGCGCTCTGAGGTGGGGAATGACGATTCGTACCATCAAGGGCCGCATTGTACTCGCCATTGTGCTGGTGGGCTGTATTCCGCTCCTGATCGGACTCATTCTCGCCTACATGTCCGGTATGCGTTCGCTTCGCGACGTGATCGGCGGAAATTTTCAAGCGATTGCCGAACAGGCCGCCGATCGCCTGACCATGCTCGTGCAGAGCGAAGTGCAGGGGGTGCGGTTGCTTGCATCCGCGCCTTTGCGGGTGCGTCAGCCGGTCGAAGCTGCCAATCTGTCTTATGCGGGCGAGTGGTCCGACACGCAGCGGCTGATTCAAGAACGCGCGAAGGAATGGGAGAGAGGACACGACAACGCGGCCGGCCTGTTGAATTCAGAATTGTCGCGCTTTCTTCTAGAGACGAAAGTCCGCGACGGCGACAAGATGGTCGGGCTGCTGATCACCGACCGGTATGGAGCATTGGTCGCAGCCAGTTCGGAACCGGATCACTACTTCCTCAGCCATGAACCCTGGTGGGAAGCCTTACAGGCCGGAGGCCTCGATCGCGTCTACGTCAGCGGGTTAATCCCCGGGCAGGAAGGATCCTTTCGCTCGCCGGAAGAGACCATCGATATTGCGGTTCCCATCCTTGACGACCATCAGCACACGGTCATCGGTGCCATTAAGGCGTCCTATCGGTTTGATTCTCTCTTCGCGATGATCAAAGAGATTCGGATCGGGCAGACCGGGCACGCCATGTTGTTCGACGCAGCCGGGCAGCCTCTGGTCTGTCCCATTTTGCCGCGTCGCGCCCATCGAATCCCCGGCCAGTTGATGACCATGATCGTGTCGTCAAACCCCGGTTGGGGCATCGCCGAAGACGACGGCCATGGAGCGACGGATACGGTGGTAGGATATGCGCCGGTCACGGGGCTGAGCCTGCCGGACAACTCCTGGCACGTCTTCGTGCGGCAACAACCGGAGGAAACTTACGCACCCATTCGCGACCAGTTACGAAACCTCGCGTTGATCGGAGTGGTGATGTTGGGCCTGCTCTGGGCGATGGGCCGCTACGTGGCGACCAGAATCGCCCAACCGATTCAAGTGCTCAAGACGGGTGTGGAAGCGATCAGCCGAGGCACCTACGACGGCCCGCTCGATGTGAAAACCGGCGATGAATTTGAAGACCTCGCGGCGGCTGTCCATCGCATGGCCGATCGGTTGCAGGCCTCGCGCATCGAGCTGGAGTCACTGAATGCCGAACTCACGCATCGGGTCGAGGAGAAGACCGCGGAGATTACGCGGCAGATGCGGAAACTGGAACTCTCGGAGCGGTTGGCGACATTGGGTAAGGTGGCGAGCGGGATCGCGCATGAAATTAACAATCCACTCGGCATCATTCTCAATCGTATCGAATGCATGGAGGCCGACGCCGCGCAGTCGAACGTGCCGGATGAGGTTGCCCGCGATCTGGTGACCATTCGCTCTCAAGCCGAACGAATCTCCAGAGTGACGCGCAGCATCCTCACGTTCTCTCGCGGGACGGTGTCCATGCTGAAGCCGCTCGACCTCAACTGCGTGGCCCGGACCTGCGTGGCCATGGCAGGCGAACGGATGACGGGGCTTTCTGTCCGGATCGGCATGGATCTGGCACCTGTCTTGTCGCCTGTGATGGGTGATCGTGATCGATTGGAAACCGTGCTGCTGAACGTGATCAATAACGCCATTGATGCGGTGACCGCTTGTGGCGATCGGGGAGTGGTCACGGTTCGGACGACTCCTGTGCAGATCGATGGTGATGAGTGGGTGCAGATCAGCATATCGGACAACGGGCCCGGTGTGCCGACGGCGATTGCGGATCGAATTTTTGATCCATTTTTTACGACGAAGCCGGCAGGCCAGGGAACGGGGTTGGGCTTATTCTTGAGTTATGGCATTGTCTCAGACCATCGCGGCCGGATTGAGGTGCGGAACGACAACGTGGGCGCCGTGTTTGAGATCTATCTGCCTGCGGTGGGCCTGGGTGAACGCGTGCATGAAGGAGCACCATGGGGATTGCAGGAAAAATTCTGATCGTTGATGACGAGCAGGATGCGTTGGACAATTGCCGGCGGATTTTGAGTCGTGTGCCTTATGATTGTCTGACCGAATGTGATCCGGCCCGCGCATTGGATATCATTCAGCGCGAGCGGCCGGGATTGATTCTGACCGATTTGCGCATGCCGCAGCTGGACGGGATTGAAGTGTTGGCTGCGGCCAAACGAATGGATCCCTCGGTCCAAGTGGTGCTGTTGACGGCGCATGCCACCGTGCAGACCGCGGTGACGTCGATGCGGTATGGCGCCTTCGACTACATTACCAAACCGTTCACCAGCATCGACCTGGTGCAAGTCGCCCGGCGAGCATTCGGCGAAGATGGCGCGACGGCTGCGAAGCAAACCGGGGGAGCTGAGGTCCGGCCTCCTGTTGATCAGGAGCGTCCGGGGAAGCGGGCCGGTTTGTCCCGAGTGATCGGGGAAAGCCCCGCCATGGAGTCGGTCTTCAGCCTGATCGAAAAGGTGGCTCCCACGCATTCCAACGTGTTGGTCTATGGAGAAAGCGGCACGGGAAAAGAACTCGTTGCGCGCGCGATTCACGATGCCAGCCTGCGGGCGGACCGTCCCTTCATTCCGGTGGATTGCGTGTCGTTGCCTGATACGCTTCTGGAATCGGAACTGTTCGGTCATGAGAAGGGTGCCTTTACCGGTGCGCATGTCTCAAAGCCGGGGTTGTTCGAGGTGGCGGCAGGCGGGACCGTGTTTCTGGACGAGGTCAGCGGAATGAGCCAGACCTTGCAGTCGCGGTTACTGCGGGTCTTGCAGGAGCGGCAAATGCGGCGCGTCGGTGGCATCCGGTTCTTGGATATCGATGTGCGGGTGATTGCGGCATCGAACCAGGATCTTGAAGCCGCCTGCCGGCGGGGAGAGTTTCGCGAGGACCTCTATTACCGGCTGAATGTCATTCCCATTGTTCTTCCACCGTTACGAAATCGTGAGGGAGACATTCTGCTCCTGGCGCGGGAATTTCTGCGGCGGTTCGTCAAGCAGCAACGGCTGGGGTTGGCGTGTGTGCCGGAATTGGATGCGTCGGCGACGGATCTGTTGTGCGGGTACTCCTGGCCGGGAAATGTACGTGAGTTGCAAAACGTCATTGAGCGGGCCGCAGTTCTGGCCGATGGGCCGGTCATTACGAGCGTCCACTTGCCCGATCGGTTGCGGCAATGCGGAGGGGAGGAGTCTGCGTCAGGAGAAGCCGGCTCCTTCAAACATGCCAAGCAGGTGGCGGTCACGACATTCGAGCGAAGTTTTTTGATCGACCTCCTGAAGAGAAACGATGGGCACATGGGGAAAGCCGCCCGTGAAGCCGGAGTGGACCGAAAGACGGTTGAGCGGATGGTCAAGAAACATGGCTTGCGCGAACTGTTCTAGCCGAAAGCGTAAAACGTAAAAAGTTCAATGTGAAAGGTAAGACCAGACGCGAGGTGTGTGCTTTCAGATCGTTCACGTCCTATTCTTTGTCTTTCGTTTCACATGGTGCCTTTCACGTTTTGCGCCTTACGTTCACCGTTTCCGTCACGCGTTCACCGTTTCTATTCACGGTTCGGCTGATGGCTCTCCGTTCATTGTTTGAATGGGGCATTGATGTCCCATGGGGACAAATGTTCCGGACACTCACTGTTCGCCTGTAAATCCTAATCAATCTTGATGTTGGCTAGTCTTTGATGGGGCGCGGTCGCCCCATTGTTGTTTCTCCTCTCCCTGCTGCAGTCGAAAATTCCCCGCAAAGTCTAAGTTTCCGGTCTCGGTCAATCTGGAACGAGAGTTGCTCCCGTATCCGGCGTCTTTTTGTGCGCAGTTCTTTCTATGCGCATTGATGGGTGCGCCATCATGTGATGCCGCGAATCAAGGGTGTGGAAACCGAAGGACCGGCCTCCTGGTGTTTCCACTCCATGAGGTGCAGGCCTTCACGGGCCTGCACCGCACGCGGCGCGGCTCGGTGGCAGAGAGTGGGAGTGCGGAGGGTTGTTGTATGGTTTCAAGAGGAGGTAGGTCTAATGAGATCGGTACGTAGCGGGCCCAGGAAACTGAATAAGCACAGGTCCCAAGCGGCCTGGAAGCTCCTGTTGGGAGTCATGCTTCCATCGGTCTGTGTTGGGGCGTTCAGTGTGGCGTCGGCGGCGCCTGAGCTGCATGGGGCTGCACACAATCAGCCGGCATGGGCTGAGCAGTTGAAGGGACAGACCATTATCGAGGATGCGCAGGAAGGTCATGTCGAGCGCACCGCGATGATGGAGCGTCAACACCAGCGCATTATGGAGAAGATCAACGAGCAGTTGATCCATGATGCCGAGGTGCAGCGCACAGGCGGCCAGTACAACAACGTCAACATGTTGCACCAGTACGGCGCCGGGAATCAGGATTTGTTGTTGATGTCGAACAGCGGCGCTGAGCCGGTCTCGTCAATGGGCGGGAAGTGTCCGGCCAGCGCGCCGGTTCGCAGCTATGACGTGTCGGCGATCAATGTGGAAATCACCTTGAACATGTGGCTCGATTTCTATCCGGGCTACATGTACACGCTGACGGAAAATATCGACAAGGTCCGTGCAGAGGAGACGAAGAACAAAGAGGCGCGGGATAAGGACGGCTACGATCCGGGCGGCGTCATCAACGGGTTGCAGAATCAGTTCATTCAGCCGCTGGTCCTGCGCGGCAATCAGGGGGATTGCGTGAAGATGACCCTCCGCAACCAGTTGGAGGGTGATGAGGAAGTCAGCTTGAACATTCATGGTTCCAGCATGGTCATGTCGGCTACGGGACAGCCGGCCACGACCACCAATCCCGACAGCATCGCCGCCAAGGGCAAAGCGGTGGAGATGGAATGGTATATCCCGCCGACGCAGCAGGAGGGCAGCCGCCAGTTCCATTCCTACAGCAATGATCGCGAGTTGACCGTGATGGGCCTCTTCGGGTCCTTCGTGATCGAGCCGAAGGGGTCTGAGTACCTCGAACCGCTCGGAACCGGCGATCCTCAGCCGACCAAGAGCGGCTGGCAGGCGATCATCAAGAACGGCAGCGGACCGGACTTCCGGGAGTTCGTGCTGTTTTATCATGAAGTCGGCGACGAAGCATTTCGTCCCTTGAACAAGAAAGGCGACTTCATTCCGCAGCGCGATCCGCTCACCGACGTCTATCGTCCGGTGGCCCGCGCCTTGAACTATCGGAGCGAGCCGTTCGGCGTCGACAATATGCAGACGCAGCACGAATACTTCGGCTTCGAGGACGAGTCGATGGCCTACAGCGCGTATACGTTCGGCGATCCGGCCACGACCATTCCGCGCAGCTACCTCGGAGACCCGGCCAAGTTCCGGCTGGTGCACGGTGGCTCCGAAGTATTTCACTCGCACCATCCGCATGGCGGAGCGATTCGTTGGCCGCGGAGCCCGCGGGCCATCGACGAAATGCCCTTGTGGCATGCGGCGAAGAACGGTCCCGTGAAATATCCCGTGATCCGGACGAAGTCCGATCGCGTCGACGTGGAAGTCATCGGACCGTCCGAGACCATGGATCTGGAAACGGAGTGCGGATCCGGTCTCTGCCAGCAGTTGGCCGGAGACTTTCTCTTCCATTGCCACGTGGCGCATCACTATATCGCGGGCATGTGGGGCTACTGGCGCGTGTACAACACCATTCAACAGGGCGCGAATCACAATGACGTGATGCCGGACCTCCTGGAGTTGCCGGACCGCAAGGGCCGCATCAAGGCGGGGGTCACGTCAGACGAACTGATCGGCAAGACCGTCGATTGGTTCGGTAAGCAATTCAAGATCGTGGAGAAGGGCAAGACCGATTGGAAGGCCGACCCGGCCGTCGTGACTCTCAAGGACTGGGTCGAAATGCAGTTCCCACCGCAGGGTCTGCCGGGCCACAAGAAGGATGAGCGCGACCAGACCAAGTCCTATGACGCGACCGTGCTGAATTGGAACTGGCAGGGGAACCGCGCCATGACCGAGCCTGAGAACACGGTGCCGAATCCGCGGTATCAATCGACCCATCCGGGCGAGCGGCTGCCGATCGTGTTCGAGCCGTTGACCGGTAAAGTCTCCTGGCCGCACTTGAAGCCGCACTTCGGTCGGCGCGTGCCGTTCTCGAAGAGCCACAATCCTTCTCCATGGTTGGAGATGATCCACCTTGAGGAAGACGGCCAGCCGAGTTCCTATCCGGCCAAGCCGGGTGAGAATGGACGCTGGAGCCTGTGCCCGGAGAATGCCGGGTCGAAGAAATACAACGTGCACTTTATCCATACGCCGATGATGCTCGCCGACAAACAAGGCGACACCCCGGCCATCATGGATGAAGGCGGGTTGATTTATGTGTTGCATGAAGAGGAAGCGGCCATTCGCAAGAACAACGACCTGCGCTTCCCGCTGGTCGTACGGTCGAACATCTACGATTGCGTGGATTGGATGTTGACCAGCGAATGGGACGACGATGACTTCGGGAATTTCCATGCCTCGAAGGTCAATACCCATTGGCACTTTCTGCAGTTCGACAACCAGTCGTCGGACGGCGTGATCACCGGCTTCTCGAACGAACAGTCGGTGCGCCCGTTCACCATGTTGGAGAAGAAAACGGACAAGGGCTTGCCCTTGCCGTTGAACACCATCTTCACGAAGACGGGAAAGAAGGGCGATCGCGTGATCACCCTCAAGAACGCCGCGCAGTATCATCCCGGCATTGAAATCCTGATCGGCGCGGATAACGTCGGCGGGAATGAAGTCGGACGGATCCAGTCGATCAAGGGCAACGAGATCACACTCGTCCGGCCGTTGAAACACGATCATCCGGTGAAGGATATCGTGACGGTGGAATTTGTTCGGCAGCGGTTCTGGGTGGATTCCGATGTGGGCACCGTGTTCTGGCACGACCATGCGTTGGGCCGGATTACCTGGGGCCACGGCGGATTCGGCACGATGATTGTCGAACCGGTCGGATCGACCTATCACAACCCGAAGACCGGCGCGCCGATCCGGAGCGGTCCGTTGGCGGACATCCGCACCGCGGAGCCTGTAGGCTACGGGGTCAACGGCAGCTTCCGTGAGTTGCTGGTGCAATTGAATGACAGCGTGCCGCACACGATCAATATCGTGACGGCGGGCAATCCTCCGGGCCAGCCGGTGGAAGTGGCCCTGGAAGCGGGAAAGACGATCTCCTTTCCGATTCCTGACCATATCAAGATGACGCCGATGCCGTTCCTGAACGGCGGGACCCATACAACGGGCGGCAGTCTCAACTTCAGAGCGGAGCCGATCAGCGGACGCCTGAAGGCGAATCCGGATCCCTCGAAGCTCTTCAGCAGCGCCGTACACGGCGATCCGTACACCCCGATGGTACGAGCCTACCTGGGTGACACGGTCGTGTTCCGGTTGCTGCAGACCATGACCAATGAAAGCATGGTCTGGACGCTGTCCGGGCATACCTATCTGACAGAGCGGTATGCCGGCGATGCGAACCGGAAGAACTCTATCCATGTCGGTATCGCTGAACGATACGACCTCGTCGTTCCGCAAGCCGGTGGACCGCGACTGCAGGCGGGCGACTACATCCATTTCAATGGTCGTTCGTCCAAGTTCTCGGAAGGCGCCTGGGGTATCTTGCGCGTCCTCGATAAGGACGTGACGGATCTGCAGAAGTTGCCTGCCGGGTACAGCGGCCGGAACGAAATTCCGAAGGCTCCGGCGGTGTGTCCTGCCGATGCGCCGGTGAAGAGTTTCAATGTGTCGGCGATCGATTTCCCGTCGATGAAGTTGAACCCGAAGGCCCCGGATGCCATCGAGGTCGATTTCGAGCGGACCATCCAGATGGTCAATCCTGATGCCAAGATTTACGTCTTGGATGAGGATGTCGCGACGGTGGCGTCCGGCCTCCAGCCGATGCCGTTGACGTTGCGCGCGAACGTCGGGGACTGTTTGAAGGTGAAGCTGAGCAACAAGATGAAGCAGGGCCGTGCGTCGTTCTCGGCGCTGGGTCTGGCGTTTGATCCGAAAGATTCCCTGGGTGCAAACGTCGGCAACAATCCGGGCGAGCAAACCGTCGCGCCGGGTGAGAGCCGCGTCTATACGTACTATGCCGATCCATTCATCGGGGAGACTGCGTCCCTGGTGTGGGACTGGGGGAATGTCATGACCAATCCCCGCAACGGACTGTACGGCGGTATCGTGATCGGGCCCAAGGGGGCGACCTATCGCGATCCGAAGACCGGTGCGGATATCTCCACCAAGAACAGCTGGGTGGCCGATGTCATCGTGAATCGGACGATTCAGGGGTACGAACATCGCCAGAACTACCGCGATGTGGCCTTGTTCTTCCAAGATGAAGACAACATCATTGGAACCAGCTTTATGCCCTACGTACAAAACACGGCGGGATTGACGGCTGTGAACTACCGTTCGGAACCGTATAAGTTCCGCGAAGCCAGCGGATGCTCCCTGGGCAAGGTGTTCCAGCCTTGCTCGGTGGACAAGCCGGACAGCATTGCCACGCCGCTCATCGAAGCGCATGCGGGAGATCCCGTGCGCATCCATGTATTCGGGGCGAGCAATGAACAGAACGGCATGTTCAGCGTGGAGAAACATGAATGGCCGATCGAGCCGTTCATGCGCGGCGCCGACCAAATCAGCGTCGTGGAGTTCTCAGCGTCGGAATCGCTGGATGCCTTTATCCCTGCCGCAGGCGGAAGCTTCCGTCTGCCGGGTGATTATGTCTGGAGCAATCAGCGATTGCCCTATGCCCAATCGGGGCAATGGGGTCTGTTGAAGGTGTTGCCCACCGATGACCAACGAATCCTCCCGTTGAGTCAGCAGGCACCTTCGATCAAGCGGGCGGGGTCAGAGGCGGGAGATCCCATTGTCTCCCGTATGTCGAACCCCATCCAATAGGGTGAGGGAGGCGGCCTCTCTTCACGGGGGGCCGCCGTATGGATGCAGTGCCGGTCCTAATCACCAGACTGCGGGAGAGCCCACGGGGGCTCTCCCGCAGTTGTGTTTTTGCACAAATGGAATGTCGGAGTCCTGTGCCCACGGGCTGAGAGCATTGCGGCAGCCATGCTGTCGGGCCGTGCGTGAACGGTGGTCCGTTATCTCCCGCGTACCTGGGCCACCAGGCTCTGCAGCATCTTCAAATCCATGGCCCCTGGTACCAACTCGGTGCCGACGATAAACGCTGGGGTGCCGGTGATGCCGAGGGTCTTTGCGAGGCTGCGGTTGCGATCGATCACCGTTTGCCACTCCGGCCTGTTGATATCCGCCTCGAGCCGACTCACATCCAGGCCTACCGTCTGGGCAATCCGAAACAGGTGTTCTTTCGTGAGATCATCCTTCATTGCCAGCAGTGCCTCATGAAAAGCCTGGTGTTTCCCCTGTCGATGTGAGGCCAACGCGGCTTTGGCGGCCAGTTCGGACGTCTCGCCGAGAATCGGAAAGTCTTTATACACGACACGGATGCCGGTATCCCGTTGTTGTAGCTCGGTCAGCGCGGACGCCGCTCGTTTGCAATACCCGCAGCGATAATCGAAAAACTCCACGACGGTGATGTCACCAGTCCGGTTTCCGCTGATCGGGGAGTCCGGATCGTTGAGTAACTCCTGCTGGTGGGTGGCGATGGCGGCTTTCTGCCGTTGTTGCTCCTCGGCCGCCCGTGTGTTTTCCAATGCCTGCAAGGATTGTTCGATGACTTCAGGATGGGTACGGATGTAGCGTTCGATGATCTGTTCCAGGGCGAGTCCTGTGCCAGGGTCTCCCGTCGGTTCAGCAGGCCAGGCGTTTAAGGGAACAGAAGCCCACCATGAAGCGAAGGAAAACATCGTCAGAACGACCATGCGATTGGTGCCCGGTGTCATGCGGCCTCCCGTTGAGTCAGTGTGGAGCACGTCGTGGAACACGGTGCTGCAGGCGGGCATTATACAAGAATCGCGGGCGGCGAGGTCAGTTGGCGGGGTCTGTCGGCAGCTTGGCGATCTTGATCAACGTATGCTCGTCATTGAGTTCAAATGTGACATGGTCGCCAACGCTGAGGCCATGCAGCAGGCGAACGTCGCGAACGGGGAGGGCGCGTGATTCTCCCGTGGGAAGGAGAATGGTAAGCGTCAGGGCCTCCTGGTCGATGGATACAATCGTGCCGCCCAGCAGGGCAGACTCGGCGGGTGGGGCCGCAGCCACAAAGCACGCCGTGGTGCAGGGAAGGACGAGCAGGATGAACCGCAGTACCAGCAAAATCATCCGATACCATAACGCATACCCGATTCGCGCGGAACTAGCATTTCCCCTAAAGCGGCTCCGCGCAGTAGACCTAGCAGGATGCGGAAAAAGTCCACCAGCGGCGTTCTCGCCTCGTTCAGCGGCTCAACGTACGACACGAGTACGATTCGCCGCTTCACTCGCTGCGGCCTTGCTGGATGGCCTTGTTGCGCATCCTGCCGACTATCCTGATACCAACATGCCACGTGAGCTGATCGCGGCGTAGCGTGCAAAAAATGAGGTTTTCCGCAGCCTGCTAGAGCGGCGGTTGAGGGATTTTCCGGTTGCGCTGATCGTACGGGCGATTTATGGTGAGAGCAGAGAAAGGACGTCATGCCCCAAGCCGATCGTGAAGTCCCAGCCGTGCTGGTCGCGAACGCCGGATCGTCGAGCGTCAAATGGGCGTTGTTTCATGTGGGAGGTTCGCCCGTCCGGGCGGCAGCGGGGCGGATCGAGCGCATCGGGCTTCCGGACGGCATCGTGACGTTCACCGATGGCGAGACCGGGCAGGACCAACGGCGTGTCGCGCAGATCCCGAACCATGCGGCAGCCGTGCAGGTCCTCATTGATCAACTCGGGCAGAGCGGCCGGGGATTGTCACTACAAGCCATCGGCCATCGAGTCGTCCATGGAGGCAGCCGCTATACGAATCCGGAGGTGATCTCGAAGGCAGTGAGAGAAGAGTTGCATCGGCTCAGTCCCTACGATCCCGAGCATCTTCCGGCGGAACTCACCCTGATCGACGCCCTGGACATTCAATACCCGGCCATCCCGCAAGTCGCCTGTTTTGATACCGGATTCCATCAACATCTGCCGCCGGTCGCTCGTCTCATGGCGATTCCCCGCCGGTACGAAAAACAGGGCATCAGGCGATATGGATTTCATGGCCTGTCCTACGCCTACTTGTTAGAAGAGCTGGAACGGGTGGCCGGCCGTGAGGCCGCGCGCGGCAAGGTGATCCTGGCCCATTTGGGAAACGGGGCCAGTCTCGCCGCAGTGCGAGAGGGCGTGAGCATTGATACGACGATGGGTTTCACCCCGGCCTCCGGGCTGCCCATGAGCACGAGATCCGGCGACCTGGACCCTGGTCTGGTGTCCTACCTCGCTCAAACCGAGGGCATGACGGCGGATCAGTTTCATCATATGGTCCATGCGCAGTCGGGCCTGCTGGGATTATCCGAGCTCAGTTCCGACTTACGGGACTTGCTCGCGCAGGAAGGCCGCGATACGCGCGCCGCAGAGGCGGTAGCGGTATTTTGTTATCAGGGGAAAAAGTGGATCGGCGCCTACGCGGCGGCCCTCGGTGGCGTCGATCAGCTGGTCTTCAGCGGCGGCATCGGCGAACATTCATCCGTCGTGCGGGCGCGGATGTGTGACGGCCTGGCATTTCTCGGCATTGAGTTGGATCAGGCGCGCAACGAGGCCCATGACGCGGTCATCTCCCGGCCGGGCAGCCGGGTGACGGTGCGCGTGATCCAGACGGATGAAGAGCGCCACATCGCGCAATCGGTCTGTCGGCTATTGGCCCTGCCCGTCAACCGTGGAACGAAATGAACCCGTCGCGTCATCGTTTCGGCAGGAGGCGGCAAGGGACGCGTACATCTGAAAGAGGGACTTCATGAAAGAGACGACCCGTGCGAATCAGCCGCTGAGCCCCGAGATGCTTCAACGGATCCACGCCTACTGGCGAGCGGCCAATTATCTTTCCGTCGGGCAGATCTATTTGTATGCCAACCCGCTGCTCAAGCAGCCACTGAGGCGGGAACATATCAAGCCGCGCCTGCTTGGCCATTGGGGAACGACGCCGGGGTTGAATTTTATCTACGCCCATCTCAACCGCATCATCAAGGCGCAGGATCTCCCGGTGCTCTACGTCGCCGGACCTGGTCACGGCGGTCCCGGGCTGGTCGCGAATGTGTACCTCGAAGGGACCTACAGCGAAGTCTATCCAAACATCTCCCAGGATGAGGCGGGGCTGCAGCGTCTGTTCAAGCAGTTTTCTTTTCCCGGCGGCATTCCGAGCCATGTGGCGCCGGAAACCCCCGGCTCCATCCACGAGGGGGGGGAGTTGGGCTATTCTCTGGCCCATGCCTATGGGGCGGCCTTCGACCA
>JAEURX010000046.1 GCA_016788885.1 Nitrospira sp.
CAGACGGTTACACTTGCGGTTACACTGGCAGAATTGAGGGGTGAGAGCAGCGGTGTCGCAAACCGCCAACAGGTTGAAACGTCAGGGAATTTTCTGGAGCCGGCGAGTGGAATCGAACCACCGACCTGCGGTTTACGAAACCGCTGCTCTGCCAACTGAGCTACGCCGGCCAGGCGGGTGAGGCGCAATATTACTCAGACGGTGAAACACCTGTCAATGAGTGGGATACTTCGCCGGGTTTGTGGTCTGTATAAATTGAGGGTGAGTTTTCAGCTCTTCGAACATGATCTGCGCCTTTACCTCTTCCCCTTCCGGTGTCAGATGGCAATTGTCTTGAAACCAGTCGTCTTGGAATCGATCCTGAGCGGGAATAACGAAGGGCACCTGGTGTCGACGCCCGGCTCGCGCCAGAACCTCGTAATTTTTCTCGAGCCCGAGTATCAACGCGTCCTCATACCCTTTGAAGGCTACCGCATTCTTGCTGAGGAATGGTTTCCTCGCTTGCAGGAATCCAAACAGCACCACGTCTGCTCCTGAACTTTTGCTCAGGGTGATCAGAGAATCGATGTTTCGCTCGAGCCCGATCGGGGCTTGTTGCCGGACCCGTTCGAGTGCGACCTGCGGATCCACTTCCCAAAACGGTTCCGTCACCACGACTGATCCGACCGGCTCGAGCCATCTCGCGTACAGATATCTGACAATATGGCTATTGGCCAGTAGGCGCTTTTCTCCCGGTCTCGGCTGACTCCCGCTGCCGGCACTTCTGAAATGCGTATACTCCGGGTCGTAATGGTCAAAAAATAACGGCAGGACATCGTTCCCGCCCCCATGGTAAATCACGATATCGGGCTGCAGAAACCGATGTCGGAAGACGTAGCCGGCTAAGGCCTCCGCACTCGTGCCGTAGTTGATTCCGGCGTTGATCACCTGAATTCGTTTGTTCGAAATCGTTTGGAGTTTGGCTTCCAGCCTGGCAACCCACGTGTCGGCTGGATTCTTGACGTACGGCCACATAAACGTGGTGGAACCGCCTAAGACGAGAATGCGAATCGTATCGGCCGGTTTCTCCGTCGTAAATTCTGCATTGTGATACCCAAGTGAATTCGTTTGCGGATATCCGTCGACGGTCATATTGGGGGCATGAACATAGAGCAGGTATGGATGCGGCGAGATCGATGCTGTCTCCGCCTCTTTGATTCCTGAACGGACCTCTGTCGTCCGGCCTAAATACAGATCGACGATCCGCTTTCCGTTGGCCAGTCGCGCACGATTATAGAGATAGCCCGCAGCCATTTCCAATACCGCAACCGACAGGCCCAGGCTGATGAGAACCAGCACTGTGATGATCAGGAGATTGGCAAGTCTTCATGTTCGCATTATCTGCCTAGACCATCATGAAGAGGAAGGAGAGTGCCGGTTCGAAGCGTGAATCGATCCGTTCACCACAGTCTACCGGTCTCGGCACGCCAGACCTATCTTCAGGGCGACGTCGTGAGACGGAGCTGTCTGAGCGGAGACGCTCCAGCGGCGTCCGGAACGCAGAGGGGCTGTTGTGTATCTCCCAACGCCGACCGTCCAATGGATGTCACGTGTTTTTTGACGTAGGCGCAGAGTTCGCCGGTGAGCACCGAGCCGTTTTTATCCAGATCGGCGGCGCCGCGAAGGCCTTTGAGAAGGAAATAGGTAAAGAGGCCATGTTGACCTGGTTGATAGGCTTGCGCTTCCTGCAGGGTAGAGTTCCCCACCATCAGCATCACCCGCTCCTGCTCGCCGTTGGAATCCTGCGAGACCCACCGAGGGGCGGCCACGCGAGCGGGATCCGAACCGGACGATGGTTCCAGGGACAAGTCCAACATCACGACCGCTTGTTTGACCGGCGCATTCGCGAGCGCCCGCTGCAGCCGGGCCAGGGAAAAGGCGCG
>JAEURX010000047.1 GCA_016788885.1 Nitrospira sp.
CCCAAGATTCGCGCCATGCAGATCATCGAAGAATTGGAGCCGGCGCGACGAGGGCCTTACGCCGGAGCCGTGGGATACTTCGGGTTCTCCGGCAATATGGACATGTGTATCAATATCCGAACCGTAGTGATCAAAGGCCGGCAAGCCTACATTCAAGCCGGCGCCGGGATTGTTGCGGATTCAGTTCCCGAACATGAGTACGAAGAGACTTGCAATAAGGCCAGGGCCATGATGAAAGCCATCGAACTGGCCGAGCAGGGGCTGGAATAAACGCGTGAAACGTGAAGGTACCACGTGAAACGCGGGAACGGCGACCTGACGAGAGACGGTTCACGAACGACGAGCGACAAGCGGTGCCTATGTTGTTGATGATCGATAACTACGATTCCTTTACCTACAACCTCGTCCAATACTTCGGCGAGTTGGGAGAGGAGGTCGTCGTCTACCGCAACGATAAGATTTCTATTCCGGAGATAGAAGCCTTGAAGCCGCGCCGGCTCGTCATTTCACCGGGTCCCTGTACGCCGACTGAAGCGGGTGTCTCGGTGGAGGCCATCAGATATTTCGGCGGCAAGTTGCCGCTGCTGGGCGTCTGCCTCGGTCACCAATCTCTTGCGGTCGCCTTCGGCGGAGAGGTGATTCGCGCCGAGCGCCTCATGCATGGGAAGACGTCCATGGTCCGTCATGACGGCCGCACGATTTTTCGAGATCTCCCCAACCCGTTTGAAGCGACCCGCTATCACTCGCTCATCGTCAACCGAAAGAACCTGCCCGAGTGTTTTGAGATCAGCGCCGAAACCGCCGAGGGTGAAATCATGGGGATGCGGCACAAGACGCTTGGAATCGAAGGGGTCCAATTCCATCCGGAGTCCATTCTCACCACTGCCGGCAAGGAGCTGTTGCGCAACTTCCTGAAGTTGTAGCGCGCCCGTCGACGCGGCACCCGCCACCGGTTCGTACCATGATCAAAGACGCAATCCACAAACTGGCCGAACGGGCCAACCTGACCGAGTCGGAGGCAGAGACGGTCATGGGCGAGATCATGGATGGCAGCGCCACTCCGGCCCAGATTGCGGCGTACTTGATGGGGCTGCGGATGAAGGGGGAGACCGTCGAGGAGATTGCCGGATCGGTGTTGGCGATGCGTGCGCGAGCGACCAGAATCCGGGTCCGGGATACACAGGTCGTGGATACCTGCGGAACCGGAGGCGATCGAGCCCATACGTTCAATATCTCCACGACGGCGGCCTTTGTGGTAGCCGGAGCGGGGCTGACGGTGGCCAAACATGGCAATCGTTCGGTGTCGTCCAAATCCGGCAGCGCCGATGTCCTGGCGGCGCTGGGTGTGGCTATCAACCTGCCGCCTGAGCGGGTGTCCGATTGCGTGAACGAAGTGGGAATCGGGTTTCTCTTCGCGCCGCTGTACCACAGTGCGATGAAACACTGCGCCCAGCCGCGACAGGAATTGGGAATCCGCACCTTGCTGAATATCCTTGGGCCACTCACCAATCCGGCTGGTGCCCGGTTGCAAGTGGTGGGGGTTTTCGACGCGGGGTTGACGGAGTTGTTGGCGAAGGTGTTGCTCCACCTTGGCGCCCAACATTGTTTTGTGGTGCATGGGATGGACGGGTTGGATGAGATGACGGTGACCGATCGGACCAGAGTCTCGGAAGGGAAGGCTGGAGTGGTGTCGAGTTATGCCATCGACCCGTCTGAGTTCGGCCTCGCGCGGGTACGTCCGAAAGAGCTGGTGGGTGGAAGCGCGGAAGAGAACGCGGCCATTACACGAGAGATTTTCCGTGGGCGAAAAGGGCCGAAGCGCGACATCGTGTGCCTCAATGCGGCCCCTGCGCTTGTGGCCGGCCGCAAGGCGAAGACCCTGCAGGACGGATTTGAGTTGGCCCAACGGACGATTGATTCCGGCGCGGCGATGGAGAAATTGGAACAGTTGATCGACTTTACCAAGAAGGCCTCGTGAGATCGTGATTCTCGACCGGATCCTTGAACATAAGAAAGCGGAGATTCGTCATAAGAACAGTCGCGGCTACCTGGCGGAGCTGAAGACCAAAATCCGTGACGCGGGGCCGACGCTCGGATTCGCCGTCACGCTCGATGCGCGCCGCACGCCGACCAGGCCGGCCTTGATCGCCGAGGTCAAAAAGGCGTCTCCCAGTCTGGGGTTATTGCGGCCTGAGTTCGAGCAGCGGTTCGAGCCGGTCCGTATCGCCGAGGCCTATCGAGAGCATGGGGCGACGGCCGTCTCCGTTCTCACCGACAAAGACTTTTTCCAGGGGAATCTGGAGTATCTGGCCGACGTGAAGGAGCGGGTAGGGCTGCCGGCGCTGAACAAAGAGTTCATGGTCGCCGACATCCAATTTTACGAAGCGCGAGCCTATGGGGCAGACGCGGTGCTCTTGATTGTGGCGGGTCTGGAGAAACGCCAGTTGATCGACTTTGCGGCACTGGCTAAAGAATTGTCGCTGGACGTGTTGGTGGAGACGCACCATGAGCGCGAGCTTGATACCGTGCTTGAATGGTTGCCGGATGTGCGGTTGATTGGCATCAACAACCGGGACCTCAAGACCTTCTCGACGGATCTCGGCGTCACCATACGGTTGGCAAAGCGGATTCCTGCCGACAAACTGATCGTGAGCGAGAGTGGTATTCACAAACGCGACGATGTGGTGCGGCTGGTGGAAGCCGGTGTGCATGCCATGCTGATCGGCGAGTCGCTGATCCGGGCACAGGACATCGGGGTGAAGACTCGTGAGCTGCTGGGTGACGAGCCCAAGAAGGAGGCGCAATGAACAGGATCCTCGCGTGGAGCATGACGGTCGGCCTCTTGACCCTAGCCGGCTGCGTGAATCAGGAGATTCATGAATATTCCCCGAAGTGGGATTCCTGGATGGGCAGCAGCAAAGACGATCGCATCAAGGAGATGGGCATTCCCACCCGCTGCCATACATTCAAGGAAGGTGGTGAGGTGTGCGAGTGGATGGTCCCATTGCAGGACGGGCGTCAGGATCTGATCGGGCTCACGTTCACCCCCAAGGGACAGGTCTGCCAATGGTCCTATCGCGGATTTTACGGCATGCAAAAGAGCAAGCAGAGTTGCTGACGTGACGATGGTCAAAGTCAAAATTTGTGGCCTGACGAATGCCGAGGATGCGGCGGTGGCAGTGGAGGCGGGTGCGGATGCCGTCGGGTTTGTCTTTCACAAGAAGAGTCCTCGCTGCGCAGAAACGGCGGCGGTCAAGGCCATTGTCAAGGAACTCCCGCCTTTCGTGTTGCCGATCGGGGTGTTCGTGAATGAGGATGCCAAGGTCGTGCGGGATATCATGGACAGTTGCGGTTTGGCCCTTGCGCAGTTGCATGGCGATGAAACGGCGGCCTATTGCGAGACGTTGGGCCGCCCCGTCCTCAAGGCCATTAGGCTCAGGGACCGTGCATCATTTCTGGCCTTGGCCGAATTCCAGGGGCGTGCCGGCGTGCGCGGGTTCTTGGTGGATGCATTTTCTCCGGATGCCTACGGCGGAACGGGGCAGGTGGCTGATTGGTCCTTGGCCGCCGAAGCCGCGGCGGTGGCCCGTATTCTCCTGGCCGGCGGCTTGACGCCGGAGAATGTCGCGCAGGCCGTCGGTCAGGTTCGTCCCTACGGCGTCGACGTGAGCAGCGGCGTCGAAGCGCGACCCGGAAAGAAGGATCACGCGAAGGTTCGGACGTTTGTACAGGCTGTCAGGATGGTGTCCCGTTAGCGCGTCGTCTTTCTGATCGGTTCGGGTCCCTATCAGGGAGCGCGACGGTGGCGGACGTTTTCAGCAGGCTGTTATACTCTCGTTTTCATGATTAGCTGAAGGACACGCGATGGCAATACCAGATCGACACGGGCGATTCGGACTCTATGGCGGGCGGTACGTCCCTGAGACCCTGATGCCGGCATTGCTGGAGCTCGAAGAGATGTATCAGCGTACGCGGCGCGACCGAACCTTTCAAACCGAGTTCAAACATTACTTAACAGAATATGTGGGACGGCCGACGCCGCTCTATTGTGCGCAGCGTCTGACAAAACGGCTGGGCGGGGCGAAGATTTATCTGAAGCGCGAGGATCTCTGTCACACCGGCGCGCACAAGATCAACAATGCGATCGGGCAGGCGCTTCTGGCGAAACGCATGAAGAAGCCCCGGCTCATCGCCGAGACCGGCGCGGGGCAACACGGTGTGGCGACGGCGACGGTCGCGGCCATGTTCGGTTTGGAATGCGAAATTTACATGGGCACGGAAGACATGCAGCGACAGGCGCTGAACGTGTTCCGGATGCGGCTGCTCGGCTCGAAGGTGACCGGCGTGGACGCCGGAAGCCGGACGTTGAAAGATGCCATCAGCGAAGCGATGCGGGATTGGACCACCAACGTGCGGACGACGCACTACGTGCTGGGCTCGGTCCTGGGCGCGCATCCCTATCCGATGATGATCCGGGATTTTCAGTCCGTGATCGGCCGTGAGGCCAGGAAGCAGATTCTCGCGACGGAAGGACGGCTCCCTGATTGTTTGATCGCCTGCGTCGGCGGCGGGAGTAACGCCATGGGGCTGTTCCATGCCTTCGTGGGTGACAAGAAGGTGAAGATGATCGGCGTGGAAGCGGGTGGTCTCGGTGTGGCGAGCGGGAAACATGCGGCCAGATTTGCGGGCGGACGTCCCGGCGTGCTCCAGGGCACCATGACCTATCTCCTGCAGGATGAGAACGGCCAGGTGAATCTCACCCACTCCGTGTCGGCTGGACTGGACTATGCGGCGGTTGGACCGGAGCATAGTTATTTGAAGGAAACGAATCGTGCCGAATATACGTCGGTGACAGATGATGAAGCGTTGGCGGCCTTCGATCTGCTCGCGCGGGAAGAGGGCATCATGCCGGCGCTCGAAAGTGCCCATGCCATCGCGGAAGTCGTGAAGCGTGCCCCGAAGATGAAGAAAACGCAGATCCTTGTGGCCAACCTCTCGGGTCGTGGTGATAAGGATGTGCAGCAGGTAGCCAGAATCAAAGGCGTGACGCTGTAGCAGAAGGTTGAAAACGGCTTCCAGCGTTGTTCTCGCGGCGTGCAGAGGCTCGACGTACGCATCTGAGTACGCCTCACCTCTTTCCTTGCTGCGGCCTTGCCGGGCAGCCCGATTGAACATCCTGCCAAGGACATGCTGGTGGATGAGTGAGAGACAGGAGTAGATCGAGATGAATCGTTTAGATCAGGCATTCGGTCGATTGAAAGCACATGGAGAGAAGGCGCTCATTACGTACATCATGGCGGGTGATCCTTCGTTGCAGGACACCGAGCAATTGGTGCTGGAATTGGAGCGTGCCGGTGCCGACATCATCGAACTGGGTGTGCCCTTTTCCGATCCGATCGCCGATGGACCGGTGATTCAGCAAGCGGCAGAGCGTGGTCTGCAGAGCGGCACATCGCTCCGTAAGATTCTGGAATCGGTTCGCCGCTTGCGCGCGACGACGCAAATTCCCATCGTGCTCATGGCCTACTACAACAACATTCACGCCTTTGGTGAGGCGGAGTTCTGCGGGAAGGCGGTCGAGGCGGGCGTGGATGGCGTCATTGTGCCGGACATGCCTCCCGATGAAGCCGGTCCCTTACGTGGTCCGGCCGATGCCGCGGGGCTCCACCTGATTTTCCTCTTGGCCCCCACGAGCACGTCTTCGCGCCGGGCATATGTCGCCAAAGAGTCCGGCGGATTTGTCTATTATGTTTCCCTCACAGGCATCACTGGCGCTAAACTGAACGACATGGCGGGGGTTCGGGAGAACGTCGCCAAGATCAAGAAACATACGAAGACCCCCGTCGCCGTAGGATTTGGTGTTGCGACTCCGGAGGATGCTGCAACCGTTGCGCGCGTCGCCGACGGAGTCATCGTCGGCAGCGCGATTGTTCGTCGTGTGGGAGAGCATGGGCAGGATGGCCGACTCGTTCAGGAAGTGGGGAGCTTCGTGCGTTCCCTTAAGGCCGCGATGCAGCCGGCCTAGGCGTGCGGCGATACCCTCATTCCGTTCTGTTTCCGCGAACCCCAGTCAGATTCAACTCCAATCGGTTCTCTATTCTCACATCCGGACCGCCCGGGTGCCGTCTTTCCCCGATTCCAGAGTCATTGCTCGCCCGAATCAGATAGGACGCTGTCTCCTGTCTGGCAATCATTGACGCTTCACATGAGGAGATGCCATGGCCGTCGTTCGCCGTAAGATTGCTCGCAGCAGCCGCAAGACCACCGCAAAAAAACCTCCCGTCGGTTCGCGCCGGAAGACCGTGTCGAGGGTGCCGGCTCCTGTGCGAGAGGACCGTGTATTGCAGACGCTCCAGCAGGCACTCTTCAAGAGCTTGGCGCATGCTGAAGGGGAGGGACGTTCGCCGATCGGAGTTGCGGCTGTATTCGTGCAATCGTTTCTGCAACTGACGAAGGTTCACGCGATTGCCGTCTATGTCCGGGATGAACAGACTCGTGAAATGACCTGCCTGGCGGAAGCGGGCAGCAGTGAGGCCTCCGTGGCCGGGCAATGGCAAGCCGGCCTGACGCAGGCGGAGCAGCAGGCGCGGGTCAGTCTCGGTGAGTTACACGGCATCCGCCTGCATCGCATCGGTCGCATGGACGGCGTGGTGATGTTCCAGGCCGGGAAGTCTCAACGCGTGCCTGCACGAGCCGCTCTGTCGCTGTTGACGGCGATCGAACCCTGGTTGTCGGTGTTGCTGGACCATGCTCGATTGACCGTGAAGTATGCCGCAAAGATTCTGCGTATTCAGCATATGGAGCAGGTCAGCGATCTGTTGAATTCTTCACTGGGCGAGGAGGAGAAACTGCGGCGAGCGTTGGATGCGGCAATTCGACTCGTCGAGGCAGAAGCAGGGGCCTTGTTTCTGGGTACCGGCGATGGGTCGTTAAGGCTGTCGGCGCTCGGTGGGGAACGAGCCACCGGGCTGACCGTGCTGCAATCGATGATTGCGGCCGGGGTGCATCGTACGGGGCAAGCCGTGTTGATTACCCAGGGCGCACAGGATGTGCGGCTGGCTCCTGGCCAAGGGTGGCAGGCGGTTCTCCAGGTCGCCTCCCTGGTTTCGGTGCCGGTTCGCATGGGGGCTCGGGCCGTAGGTGTGCTGGAAGTCGTGAATCGGCGGAGCGGAAAGCCGTTCAGCAATTGGGATGTGCTGGAGCTTGCGAGTCTGTCGAATCAGTTCGGCTTGGCGATCGACAATTTGCGCAGGCGACCGGTCGGTGAGGAGGCGTGAACGAAACGTCTGGATCCTAACGCTTTTCGGGCGGCATGTACTTGATCATGTCCGTGGCGAGCTTCGTGGCAAGATCTTTCATGTCCGGGCGGATGAACAAATAGCTTTCCTGCACCTGGTGCCGGGCTTTCCACACAATCGCCCCGTTCACGGCATCGACCAGGCGCATGCTCAATCCCACGCGGGCGATATTGTCGCCTTCTTCCCGCGTATACTCCCAGGCATTGACCTTCACGACCAGCAGCGAGTCTGCGCCCAGGGCATGGCCGATCTTAATGGCTGAGTTCTTGTCGGATTGGCCGGTCGTCTCCATGCGGGAAAAATAGGTGACGAGCGCGTCGAACGCATCCTTGGTCGTCTGGAAGGTGTCGGTGACTTGATCGGGAGGGACGACCTTTTCGACGCGGCGACTCTTGATGAGCACCTTCGCGACCACTTCCTCGACGTCTTCGCGCGCACTATCGTAGGTGCCGGAGATCGGGAGGATCGCCATGGTTTTCGGGTAGAATCCACGAGCCGCCGGCCCTTCCCACATTTCCTGTAACCCGCCGCAGCCAGTCACAAGCCCCGAGAGCGTTAGGCAGAACACCACACTAAATCGTAAGAAGGTCCGTCGTGTCATGGTTTGTCTAACAAGTGTAGCAGATTGGTTCACAGCCAACAGCGCCCTAGAAGGTCAATGCAATGGACCCGGAAGCTAAAGCGGCCTGATCTCTAAAATCATACCCGCCGGCGATATCGACGCGCAAGGCGAAGATGCGAAGCCCGAAGCCTGCCGTTGGGATGAACGGGGTCTTGGCATCCTGCATGTTCTTGAAGGCACCGAGTCGGAACGACAGCAGTTCGGACAGAATCGTTTGTTCAGCCCCCAGGCTCAAGACCTGGCTGTAGACGCCGGGAGTCAGGGTATTGTTCTTGGTAATATCGACATCTGCGGTGAGCGTCAGCGAGTTATACGGGTTGACTGCGATGCCCGTGCGCACCTGCGGCAGCAGTTTGAATTTGTCGCCGTTCGGCGCATCGAACGTGGGCGCGTTAATGTCCTTCGCGACGATTCCCATCCGTAACCAGGAGGAGGGCCGGAACATGGCGCCGACATCGATGCCGAGTGCGGTGGAAATCTTGGCGCGCCCGATGTCTTCGAAGACTTTGACGTCGTCGCTCGCACCCCGAATATTGGTGGCACCGGTATAGGCCGCGCCCTGGATCACCTTCCCCGTGATGCCGATCGAGAACATGCGGTCCATGAAGGCATAGGCATAGGACAGCGCGGCCTGTCGCACTTCCAATCCGTTCATGGCGAATTGGCCGTTGACGGTCAGGTTCGAGCCATTGTTCGTAAACCCGACCGGACTGCGCAGGAAACCTCCCGCCGTCGCAACATCGGACACGTTAAACCCCAGCGCATGTTCGCCGAAGTTGCCCTTGACGTAGAATCCGCCCGAGGCGGCTGCGGTGAGATTCGTGCCCGGTCTGTTCATGCGATCGAGCTGCTGCTGGAGGCGCGCGATGTTGCCGGCAGAGGTGTCGTTCAAATTGAGATTGTTGATTTCCTTCAACGTGTCGAAGACGTCACCGCGATCGATGAACTGGCCGCTGCCCTGAATCCGCATGTCGAACTTCTTACTCATCGCCATGCCGGCTGGGTTCCAGTAGGTGGCGAGGGAATCCGACGTGGTCGCGACTCCGGCCCCGCCCATACCCATCTGCCGTGAGCCCACGAACACGAATTCGACTGCTGCGGCCTGAATCGGCAGCAAGACGACGAGCATCCAGGCGACGATGGGAAGGCTGCGACGGCAATGTGACAGCATAGGAATCAAGGGACTCTGGGTGACAGCGGTCGAATAGCGCAGTCTACGAAAAGATGCTCAACCCGTCAAGAAGCCGTGGCTGAATTTGAGGGCGTCGTCGAAATCTGTGGGGGTACGTCACCGTGCCGTGCAGCAGTTCCTCACGAGGAGATGATCATACCGTCCTGCATGGAGATGATGCGGTCGGCTTGAGCGGACAGTTTGTCGTTGTGGGTGACGATGACGAAGGTGGTGCCGCGCGAACGGTTCAGTTGTCGGAGTAGTGTGAACAACGCGTCTCCCGTGTGGCTGTCGAGATTGCCGGTCGGTTCATCGGCCAGGACGAGATCGGGCTGCTGCATCAGTGCGCGCGCCACGGAGACCCGCTGTTGTTCGCCACCCGATAGTTCGCCGGGTTTGTGGTGCAAGCGGTCGCCCAGGCCGACCTCTCCGAGGAGTTTCGTCGCCTCTCCGATGACATCGGCCATCTCCCGCTTCTGAATCATCGCCGGCAGGCAGGCATTCTCCAGCGCCGTGAACTCCGGCAGGAGGTGGTGAAATTGGAATACGAATCCTACTCGACGGTTTCTGAACTCCGCCTGCTGTTGTTCCGTGAGCTGGAACAGGTTCTGGCCCTCGAACGACACGGTGCCCTTAGTGGGCCGATCCAACGTCCCGAGAATTTGCAACAGGGTGCTCTTGCCCGCGCCGGAGGCCCCGATAATCGCGATGAGTTCGCCGCGCGCGATATGCAGGTTGATGTCGTTCAACACCACCAGTTCGCGCCCGCCCATCGGAAATGTTTTGTAGAGCCCGACGACGTCAATCATGAAACCATGTTGTCCAATACTGATATGGCGGAGTCGCTGTGCCGCGGCACTATCGTCGCGCCACGCCCCGGTCACTCACAGCGTGATCATTCATATCTCAGCGCGGCAGCCGGATCGAGTTTTGCCGCCTGGAGTGACGGATATAGGGTGGCGGCAAAACTGATGAGAATGGCCGAGCCTGCGACGAGTAACACATCCGATCCAAGGACATGCACTGGAATTTTCGAAATGTAATAAACGGTCGGATCGAAGGTCCAGAAGGTTTGGATCAACCAGAGGAACGCGTATCCGAGCGGCACGCCGATGGCCGCGCCGGAACAGCCGATGATCAGGCCGTTCAGCATAAAAATACGCATGATCCCTTTGCGTGTGGCTCCCATCGCTTTGAGAATGGCGATCTCGCGTTGTTTTTCGGTCACGATCATGGTGAGCGTGCTGACGATGTTGAACGAGGCCACGATCGTGATCAGCACGAGCAACAGGAACATCATCGTCTTTTCCAGCTTGAGGGCCGAGAACAGGTTGCGATTCATCTGCATCCAGTCGCGCGCCCAGAAGGCGAAGCCAAGCTGCTGTTCGATCGAGCGGGCCACGTCACTCGCGCGGAACACGTCGGCGACCTTCACCTCGATGCCCGTGACCGTGGCGCCCATGTTGAAAAACTTTTGCGCCTCCGCCAACTCGATGTAGGCCAGGGAGGAATCGTATTCGTACATGCCGGATTGAAAGATGCCGACGACGACGAATTGCCGGATTTTTGGCGTCATGCTGGCGCCCGTAATCGGCCCCACGGGTGACACCACGTTCAGGGTGTCGCCGGGGAAGACCCCAAGGCGCATCGACAGCTCTTTCCCGAGAATGATGCCGGGCCGCATGGCCGTATCCGGACCGTTCGGTTCCCGTTCTTTCTCGGGAATGACGACTTTGCTCGTGTGTGAGAGGTCGTCCAGGTTGCCGGTGATGAGATTATGGGCGAGTTCAGTCACCGTGCCTTCACGCGCAGGGTCGATGCCGCGCAGGATGATGCCCTGAACCCCTGAGGAGGAGGTCAGCAGCACCTGCCGAAAGATAAACGGAGTGGCGGCAACCACCTCCGGAACAGCGGCGACCTTCTTGACCTGCTCTTCGTACTCGGACATGGACTCCTTCATGCGGTCGTTCACGAGGATGTGCGCCGTGGTGCCGAGGATCTTCGCCTGGACGTCCTCCTTGAACCCGGTCATGATGCCGACCGTGCCGATCAACGCGGCCACGCCGAGCGTGATCCCGACGATGGAGACGATGGTATTGAACGAGATGGTGCGATTGCGTCGTTTCGCGCGCAGGTATCGGAGGCCGATATAGATTTCGTAGGGCAGCGCCATGTCTTACTTTTCAGGCCTCAGTTGCGGGAAGAGCACCACATCCCGGATGGAGGCCTGATTGGTAAAGAGCATGACCAGCCGATCGATCCCGATGCCTTCACCGGCCGTGGGCGGCATGCCGTATTCGAGGGCCCGCAGGAAATCTTCGTCCACTCGATGGGCCTCCTCGTCGCCGGCGGCATGTTGCGCCGCCTGAGCCTCGAAGCGTTCCCGTTGATCCAGCGGGTCATTCAACTCGGAAAACGCGTTGGCCAGTTCGCGCCCCGCGATGTAGAGCTCGAACCGATCGGTCAAGGACGGATCGGAATCCTTCCTGCGCGCGAGGGGGGAGATCTCAATCGGATAGTCGGTGATGAAGGTCGGTTGTTGCAGTTGTGGCTCGACCGTCTCCTCGAACATGTCGTTCAGGATGTTGACGAGGGAAGCTTGAGGATCGACGTCGACGCCAAGCCGCTTGGCAGCCGCAAGGGCCTCGTCGCGATTCTTGAGCACCGAGGGCGGTAAGCTGTTCACCTCTAAGATTGCCTGGTGGTACGACCAGCGTCGCCAGGGCGAGCCCAGTTGGATCTGTGTGCCCTGATACTCGATCGTTGTCGTGCCGAAAATGTCCTGGGCCAAACGGCTGAAGAGTTCTTCCGTCAGCACGATGAGGTCATGGTAGTCGGCATAGGCGACGTAAAACTCCAGCATCGTGAATTCAGGGTTGTGGATCGTCGAGATCCCTTCATTTCGAAAGTTGCGGTTAATTTCGAAGACGCGGGGAAATCCACCCACGATCAAGCGCTTGAGATAGAGTTCCGGCGCGATTCGGAGATACAGCTCGGCGTCCAATGCATTGTGGTGGGTGACGAAGGGTTTGGCTGCCGCGCCGCCGGGAATCGGATGCATCATCGGCGTTTCCACCTCCAGGAACCCGCGCTCGTTGAGAAATGCGCGAATGCCTGAGACGATTCGGCTGCGCAGGGCAAAGATCTGGTGCACCTGCGGATTGGCGATGAGATCCACATACCGCTGACGGTATCTGGTCTCGACATCGGTGAGGCCGTGCCATTTTTCCGGTAGGGGACGGAGGGCCTTGCTCAAAAAGGTGAGGGTCTTGGCTTCGACGGTGAACTCATTGGTCTTGGTGCGGAACAGGGTGCCGGTCACGCCGATCCAATCGCCCAAATCCAGCCCTTCGGAGATCTGGTGAGTCTGCTCACCCAGCGTATCTTTCTTCAAATACACCTGCAGGCGTTCCGAGCCGTCCTGTAACACGGCAAAGGCAGCCTTGCCGAACCGGCGTAGTCCGACGATGCGGCCGGCGATGGTGCACCCGATCTGTTCCTGCTCGAGCGTGTCTTTCGTTTTCTCGCCGTGCAGGCGGACGAGCTGCCCGGCCCGGTCCTTGACCTCGAAACGTGTGCCGTAGGGGGCCACGCCGAGCTGGCGGAGCTGATCCAGTTTCTTGATGCGTTGCTGACGCTGATCGTTCAATTCATCCATCGGTACTCTCTCGTCGTTCATATCTCGTCGCGCGTGGTTCGCGTACGGTGTTCCACGAGCGACGCGTCACGTTAAAGGTCGTCGTCTTTCATGGCGATCGGCTCGGGTGCCTTGCCGCCGGTCATTTTTCTTTGGAGATAGGCTTCGATGAATCCGTCTAGTTCGCCGTCCATGACGGCGGACACCTGGCCGACCTCATGTCCGGTCCGATGGTCTTTGACCATTTGGTATGGCTGAAACACGTAGGAACGGATTTGACTGCCCCAGGCGATATCCTTTTTCTCGCCGACAATCGCGTTGAATTCGGCTTCCTTCTTACGTTGTTCCAGCTCAAACAAGCGGGCGCGCAAAATCTTCATGGCTCCGTTGCGGTTTTGGAGCTGGGACCGCTCGTTTTGGCATTGCACGACGATACCGGTCGGGATGTGTGTAATGCGAATGGCGGTTTCCACTTTGTTGACGTTTTGCCCTCCGGCGCCGCCGGCGCGGAACGTATCAATCCGGAGGTCCTTGTCTTCGATCACGACCTGCACATCATCGTCCAGCTCGGGATAGACAAACACGGAGGCGAAGGACGTATGGCGGCGTTTGTTTGCGTCAAACGGGGAGATCCGCACCAGGCGATGCACGCCGGCTTCGGCTTTCAGATAGCCATAGGCGTAGGGGCCGTTGACGGACAATGTCGCGCTCTTAATGCCGGCTTCTTCGCCAGCCTGCAAATCCAGGGTTTCGACCTTGAATCCTTTTTGTTCCGCCCATCGCACATACATGCGGAGCAGCATTTGCGCCCAGTCCTGAGACTCGGTGCCACCGGCGCCAGGGTGGATGGCAAAGATCGCGTTGTTCGCATCCAGTTCGCCCGAGAGCAACAGTTCGATGCGAAACTGGGCGACGGATTTTTCGAATGGGTCGAGTTCGGCCGTCAGCTCCTGCTCCAACCCGGCGTCCCCCGATTCCAGCGCTAATTCCAGCAGCGCCTCGATGTCGCTTTGGCGGCGTTCGGTGTCCCGCCATCGGGAGAGTTCGCGGTCTAACGCAGCTTTGCGGCGATTGACCTTGGCGGCGGCCTGCGTATCTTTCCAGAAATCAGGCTGGGAGGTTTTGAGTTCGATGTCGTTGAGTTCAGCCGTCATCCGAGCCAGGTCAAAGATGCCCCCGTAATTGAGCCAACTGTTCGCCAAGGGTGCGCACACGGGTCCGGACATCATCTAACATGGCACGTTCCTTTCTTTCTCACGCTGGTCGCCCGGCTGGTTCTCCACCGGCGGGTTCCGTGTCGTGCGAGAAGTAGCCGGTCAGGCACAAAAGCGCGATGAGTATAGCACAGGCATACGCAAAGAGATCACCGTATTGGGAGTAAAAGGTCTGTTGATGGCTGACGGGAATCGTCCCCCGCAGCGCCTCTTGGGTGAAGATCGATGACTGCTGCAACACGCGGCCATACGGATCGATGAATCCGGAGATGCCGGTATTCGCCGCCCGCGCGAACGCGACATGGTTTTCCACGGCGCGAAAGACGACCATGCCGAAGTGTTGATAGGGTGCCGAGGATGGGCCGAACCACGCGTCGTTTGTCACCGTGACCATGAAGTCGGCGCCGTTCGCCGCGAACTGCCGCACGAGGTTGGGGAAGATCACTTCGTAACAAATCACGACGCCGAACTTGAGATGGAAGTCGGGGTTGGTCGCGGCGGCTGCCAGCGGAGGAGATTTCTCATGGGGCTTGAACATCAACAGGGTCGAGCCGGGACCGGCTTCGAAGTCCCCGATTCCTTCCACAAGCTTATCGAGAAAGAACAGCAGCGAGTTATGAAACGGAATGTATTCACCGAAGGGCACGAGGTGTTGTTTGTCGTATCGACCCAGGATTTGGCCGTCCGTCGCGAGGAGGTACGCGCTGTTGAGAAGGAACGGGCGGCCGTCCGGGTGCCGCCGCAAGGCCGGACTGCCGAACAGGAGAGGCGCTCCGGCGCGCCGTACCATGTCGCCCACGAGGAGCCGGTATTGTGGCTCCATCTCATACACGAAGGGCGTGGCGGCTTCCGGCCATACGATGAGATCCAGGTTGTCGCCGAGTCCCGTCGTGAGGCGATCGAATCGCGACATCGTTTCCTGCCGGAATGCGACATCCCATTTTTGAGCCTGTTCGACGTTCGGTTGCACGACTCCGACGGACAACGTGCGAGCCTGCACATGCTGAGCGGCCGACAGGAGTGTGGTGCCGTAAAACAGGGCCACCCCGAATCCGGCGCCGGCGGCGACCGAGGAGGGCCAGGGGAACGAGCGAATCTGAAAACCACGATAGGCCTTGAAGCTCCAGATCAGTGTTTCCGCCAGGGCGGCATTGACCAACACCAGAAGAAACGAGACGCCATAGACGCCGAAATGATCGGCAAACTGGATAATGGGCAGCCACTGATATTGAGAGTACCCGAAGAGCGCCCAGGGCAGGCCGGAGAGAAAGTACGTGCGGATCAACTCCAGGGTGACCCAGAGAAAGGGTGCCGGCAGAAACCCCAAGGTGGGAAACGCCGTTCTGATCCACGACAGGGCTCCGGCATAGACGGCCAGATACAGCCCGAGATAGATCGTGAGCAACAGCATGACGAGTGTGGCAATCGGGAAGGGTACTTTGCCGTACACGTTCATTGCGGTGATGACCCAGAACATCGCTCCCGTAAAGGCGACCGACCCCGCAAGCCAACCGACACGGAACGCGCGCCGTGGAGCAGCATATTCCACCGCGATATGCAGGGGAACCAAGGCGAACCAGGCGATGAGGCCGAAATCAAATGCCGGAAAGGAGAGGGGGTAGAGAAAACCGCTCGCGCAGGCAAGCAGAATGAGGCGTGCGCGGGAGATGGTCATTGCCGCTAACTTAACGAAAGCATTAGAGAGATTCAACAGGCCACTGCGAGAAGGGCTTGCCGGGCCCTTCAGCGTGCCGATGCGGCTCAGTCGGTAAGGTCAGTGGCCTGGTCGTCCACCGGGCGGCGCGATCCGGCCCGGAAACCCGGAGGCGGTCGGTTGCTGGGGTTGCGGATTGGCCATTGCTTTGGGGGAAAGCGGGAGGAGCGGTGCGGGCGTGAGCCGATTCGGCGGTGGCGTGGTTCCAAGGGGCGTGAGTACGCCCGACGAGGCACCGGAGAGCGCATTGATGCCGGGGGACGGCAGTCCCGTTCCCACTGTGGTGGGGTGCGTGATGCCATGAGCATCCGAGTAGATGGCGTCGCTCCCGCTGAGGGGAGATAACAGACCGTTCGTGCCGTCCGGCTGTCGAACCGGGGATGATTGGGCGCTGGTGTGGGAGATCGGGCCCAGGAGTGAGCCGCATGTCAGGAGTAGGATAAGCCTCATCGTGAGCATGGTGCGTCCTCTGAGAGCGCGAGTGAATCAAGACTGACAGGCCCATGGTCATTGTATCAGACGGCTCGCCGCTTCCCCGCACATGATCCTGTTGCTCTTTTGCGAATGACGATGGCCGGGAAGCCGCACCGGTCCTCAACTTTTCCCGTATTGACCGATTTTTTCCCCAGGCGTAGACTGATTTCAGCAATTCAGTACCACCCTTTCTGCAGGTGGTCACATGGTCCTCCGTGGCGAACATGACCGCCGCTGTGACCAAGCCAGCCTTGGCCCGAGAGGGCTCTGCGGCGTTTCCCCTCAACAACCTCACGCTTCAGCAATGTTCGGCTCGCCTGTTGTGCTTCGTGCGACCGAAACCACCATACATGCCGGTCAGTGTCACCACGTTGAAAAAAAGGAGGTCTGTCTATGCAGGCTGGACTCCAGGTCTGTGTCGTGTAGAGAACGGCGTGCCGGTGTCCTACCTGCGTGCCGCGCGCCGAGCTAGGCTGAGGCAGGAAGGAGGGTGCCATGGGACGAAAATATGACCTCGTCGATGTCATGGCTGCCATCGGACTGGTAGCGACCTTGTTTGGAGGATATCTACTCGTGACGGCTGCCGATGGATTCTGGCAGGCTCCCAGTACTCCCCGTATGAGCAGTGCCATCGCCGGGACCGACCCTGCCGCCGGAATGCAGTATCTGCAGCCGGTGCTCGGGCAAGCGATCGTGCAGGACCTGTTGCTTGATCGGGAGGCCGAGGCGGTGCTGTCCGCTTCCAGTATGGAGTTAAATCGTGCAGTCGTGGAATCACAAGCTATGGAGACGTCTATCCTGAGTCCCTTGGTGGTCGCGGAATTGCGCGCCTACGGACAGGACGTCGATCATCGTGCGCGTATGCAATATGTCATGGGCAAGTCCGTGGTGAATCAGACCAGGCGAGGAATCTTCAGCGGGATCTTGTCTGTGGAGCAGGACGGTGGAGAGTTCAATCGCAACCTGATTCGTACGGCCGAATTGACGGGACAACGGATGCATGACGAGTTCGTCGCGACCAGGCAGGCGGCGCTGGGACGGTCGATCGTCGATGCCATTGTGGACGAAGAACGGATGACCGCGGCGTCGCAGGAACGGGTCGGTCGAGCTGTCGTCCAGGTGACGCAGGCGCAGGAAGGGTATGCCGAAGCCAAGGCGGAGCGGCAGATTCAGCTGGCGAGCGCGACGGTCGCGGCGGTTCGTACCGATGCGTTGATGGATCGGTTGGCGCGGCTGGAGGAGATGTCGCAGGAACGGACGATGGTCTCGTATCACAGGAATGCGACCGCAGATGTCTCGCGCGGATTACTGATCCTGGCCTGCGTGGGTCTGATCGCCTTGTTCGTCGGCGGGTTGGCGTTCAGCACGCGCAAGGACGAGATGCAGAGCATCCCGATCTGGAAGCTGGACACGCTACTGCACTTGCACCGGTCGGGACGATAACGGCGTCCCCCTGGGAATCGATGGACGATTCCCAGGGGGCTGAGGAGGGTGACCATGTCGTGGGAAAACTGGGCTGTGGCGATCGGCCTCGGCGCGCTCTTGATGATGTTCTTCGTGCTGATGGAAATGTTCTTCGCCGGCCCTCGCCATCCGTTGGATCACTCGCAGCATAAATAGTCGGTCGCGGTGAGGACGAAGGGCGACGGGCTCGTTGCGCATCGAGAAACGGCGCGTCATCCCCGTCGTTATGAAGTTGAGGTGTTCAATTTAGGCAGGACCAGAGGCCCGGGAGCATCACTTTGGCCATGGCTTTGAGTTCCGATTCTGATTGAGGCGGGACTCCCGAGAGAGCGATGCCGAAGTCGTGTCCTTTCGACCAACGGACCGTTGCTCTACGCACAAGCATGGGCGTGTCCGGAGTCGGTTGGATGACAATGACGACCAACTCCATGCCCACCGTGACCGCTTCCCTTCCTCGAATCCGTCCCCCGACATTGGTAAAATCTTCGGTGACACCGATGGTCTGAAATGCGCCATTCGAATAGTAGATCGGGTATTGGACGTGGATGCGTTTGGTCCCACGGTCACGATATGCCGTATTCATGTCGATTCGATTCCTTTCGTCCGCCGGTACGTGTTCTTCCTTCTCTCCGCAAGCATCGCTTCAGGAGAGAGCCTGCGGGTTGCTGATACCACATCAGTGCGGCGGCCATGAGGCCGCCCATGCAATCATGTACGATGTCGGGGAGGGACGCTTCACGGCTGGGAGTTGTTCCCTGTGCGACCTCGGTCCAAATTCCAAAAACTACAGTGAAGAAGACCCCAACCGGGGCGGCGTACGGCAACGGCCATCCGCGCCGACGCAATCCCCAGATGACCAACCAGGTGAGCATGCCGTAGGCGGGGATGTGCGCCTCATCGCGCCAGTTTGTCGGCACGATGTCGATGATGTGTCCGGTTACCCCCATGCCTGGTGCAGCTACGGCGAGCCCCAGGAGTAACACCATGTACCCTATGATGACGGCACCGACGAACAACATGTGTGGGATCGTCTCCGGCAACGGCTTGTAACCAGCGGAGAGTACCGTGCAGTGTGGAAGAATCACCATCAGCCGTTCGGCCGAAGCGCTAGTGCTTTGGAGGGGCGGAGTTCGCGAGAGATCGGGGAACGTTGCGGGGCGTCGGAGCGGGCGGGCTGGGGTGTTTCAACCTTTTTTGTCGGGGGTCTGGTGATGCCACTCGTTGGGTGTGCTCGCGTAGGCCTGATAGGCCTGGCCGAATCCGAGTACCAGATGCGCATCCTGCATCTTCAGCTCCCACAAGGCAAAGTCGCCGAACCCGAACATCATCTTCGACTGGGGGAACTTCTTCAGATATCGTGTTTTGACCGACTCATAGGCGTCGTGTTCGACGGGGAGGAGGCTTGCGGTTCCCATCAAATTTAGCCGTTGCAGGGCCAGGGGGTTTTTCTCCGGCTCATCGGGTTCCGCAATGAACAGACTGACACGAGAATCCTTCAACAAATGTTGGGTATGCAGCGCCAGGCGGCTGAGGTGGAGGTAGACATGCGACCAATCCTTGTCCAGCAGATAGGGGACATGTGAGCCAAACGGGTGTCCGTTTCTGAGGGTCAGCAGGACGCCGGTTCGCAACTGTGCGATCAGCTGTTCGTAGGCGGCTTGAATTTCCTCATTTGGCTTGGGCTCTTGCATCGGCATCGTGTCACCTCCCTCGGTTCATTGTAGCTGGCCGTTCGCAATTGTCCAGCGGGAGCGGCATGCGCTCGAGCATGCCGCTCATCCCGCTTTGCCTGGCGCAACACAGCAGGATATGATGGAGCGGCAAACGACCAATGGACCGGCCGAGACGGGAAGGGAGAGGCAGACGATGAAACAGTGGCACTGGGGCGTGATGGTAGCAGGGGTATGTATGTCGATCGGGCTGACCGGCTGTGGCGGAAAGCACGCGGAGATCAAAGAAGACCGGCTGACCGTCGGACGGGTACAGGGCGAAGTGAAGGTCGGCATGTCGGCTGCGCAGGTGGCTGAATTGCTGGGCTCGCCGAATATCGTGACCACGGACGACAAGCGCCGTGAGGTGTGGATCTACGACAAGGTCTCGACCGATCGTGTCGACACGTCGAGTTCTACCTACGCCGGATTGATTATTCTGGGCGCGAACTCCAGCGACCATTCCAGTTCGCAGCGTCAACGGACCTTGACGATCATCATCAAATACGACGAAGAGAAGAAGGTTCGCGATTTTGCCTACAACTCGACGCAGTTTTAAGCCGACGGTTCAAGTGGGAGCGCGAGTCGTGGCGGCCATCGTCGTTGCCCTGGGTTGGCCGCTGGTGGTGAGCGGGTGTGCTCAGCAGCGGGCTCAACCGGCTGAGTTTTTTCAATTGACGCCGGAAAGCAGCGCGAATCGAGCCATGCAAACGCGGGTGTTCGAGACTCCCACCGATCACGAATTGTTGTCGGCCTCGGCGGCCGCCCTGCAGGATCTCGGATTTCAGATCGAGGAGAGTGTGGGGGAGGTGGGGTTCCTGCGGGCGGCGAAAGAACGGAGTGCGCGCGAGTACGGGCAGTACCGGAATCGGTTTTTCGTGTGGCTGCTGACGCTCGGCCATGTCCTCATTCCAATCGACCTGCACCAGAAGATTGCGGCGACCATCGTGGCCAGGCCCGTCGCCGAAGACCACTCGCGGCACGAGGTGCGGATCATCTTCTATCGCGTGGTGTGGAAAGGGGACGGGCAGGCCGACCGCAATTACATCCCGCCGGGCGAACAACAAATGGAGATGATTCGCGATCAGGACATCTATCAGCAATTTTTTGCGAAACTCTCCAAGGCGGTCTTCCTGGAGCCGCATGCAATCTAAGCGCGAGGACACATGAACTGGACGTGGAGCTTTCAGGCGATGGTGCTGGCGGGGGGCATGATACTGCTACACGGGTGTGTCGCGCCGGAGCCTCGGCAGGAACTCTTCGCGCCGACCGATGCACAAATGAAAATCCGGAGCGCGCAGACGCGTTCGTTCGAGGTGAAAGATCAGACCGTCGCCATGCGAGGGGTCATTGCGGCCTTGCAGGATCTGGGGTTCATCATCGAACGGGCCAACGAACCGCTCGGACTCGTCACGGCGGCCCGCTTCGCCGAACCCAACTATTACGACGTGCTCGGCGTCACGGTGACGGTGCGGGCCCAGGAGGCCGGGAAGACCATGATTCGGGCCAATGCGATCTATAACAGTAAGCCCATCGACGATCCCAAGGTCTATCAGAATTTCTTTGCGGCGGTCGAGCGGTCGTTGTTTTTGGTGAAGGATTAGCCGGTGCGGCGTCTGTTGCGCTCAGAAACGATCAGCACAGGACCTGTCAGGTTCGTCCGCGGCCTCGCAATGGCTGGTGTTCTGTTGGTGCTCCTGTCGGCAGCTGCCTGTTCGCCCTATGAATGGCGTCACGAAAACCAGTGGGAGTCGCGTGATCAGATCTGGCTGTCTGAAGCCAGTCAGGTGAAAGTGCGAGCCGCGCAAAGTCGTGTCTTCGACACCACCGATCGTCTGAAAACCATCCAGGCAGTCGTGTCGGCGTGTCAGGATCTGGGGTTTGCCGTGGAGGTGCTCGATGAAACGTTGGGCATCGTCTCTGCTAAGAAGTTCGACGACTATGAATCCTCTCGCCTCCGTGACGCGTCCTATCATCTCTACCGGGACGATGGTCTCCTCATACTCACGCGGCAGTTCCGAAGCTGGGGCCCCTTTTACCATCGCAGCAATCTTGTGCGCCTGACCGTGACGGTTCGGCCGCGAGGGACGACGCAACTGGTCGTGCGGGCCAGCGCGCAGTATTATTTGAAAGCCGTCGAATCTCCTGAACCATACCAACAGTTCTTCCGCACCCTCGAGCAGGCGCTGTTCATACAGGCAAATATGCTTCAGTAGGCAGCCTGTGCCCCACGACCGATCTGAACGGCTGGAGTCGATTGAGGACTAGCTGCTCGATTGGCCGACGGCGATCTTCTGACCTCCGTTCAGCTTTCCGGACGTGAAGACCGGATCGAGGTTAAACGCGACACTGATGCGAGGTGCGACCCCCCGGTAGGTATTGACCGCATGAAACAGCCAGCCAGGAAACAGCAGACATTGGCCGGAGGTGGGGGTATACGAGATGCTGGTACCGGCATCATGCAACTCGGTCATGCTGTATTGCAGGTAGGGCGCCAGCATGCGCGGCAGGCAGCCGCGTGGATCGTAAATCTGTAATTCGCCGCCCTTCGTCTCCTGCGGACACACTTCACCGACATCGACGTAATAGACCCCGGCCCAAAAACTGCCCGGGTGTGAGTGGGCCGCATTGGCGCCGCCATTCCGTTGTACGTTCGCCCACACCTCGACCACATCCCAATCAGGCCGGCAGCCCCCATGCCCGCAGCGTTCAGAGAGAGTCGTGACTTGTTTGGCGACTTCGATCACCGGAGCAAATAACGCGCGTAACGGCTCACCCGCCCACTCCAGCATCGACAGGTCGTGGGGAGAAGACCAGCCGATGACCTCCGTATCCCGATGGGGCGGAACGGAGGCCTCTCGTTGCAAAATCAACGTGGAGAGTGTTGCGTTGATGCGTTCGTGGTCAGCCGGAATGAAGGCCAGCAGAGGCGTGGAGAAGAGCGGAGTAATGTGGATCTCGATCTCGGTCGGCATGGAGGACATCCCATACTGCGCTACGACCGTCGATTCGCCGCACGGTAGCTGCCCGTGCAAACGAATGTCAACCTAGGGATTTGCCCAGGGTTGGCGATTGTCATCAGGAATGGCCCATCGGGATGGGCACGAGTGTATGTATGAGGATCTGCAGCCAAGACCTCCCCGCTGTTCGCGAGAGGCCGACAGCCGGCTTGACAGCTCTTCATAGGGAGGCCTAGCCTGAATCGACGAGTGGGTGTGCTCTCACTTGGGGGCACGGCCGTCAGTGTCGGTGCAGAATCAGGTGCGCGCCAAGAAAGAGGAGCGAACGATGAAAAACGTGGAGATGACCGTTGAGGGAACGCTGTTGACCATCAAGGTGGATTTATCGAAGGAATTCGGGCCGTCGGCTTCGGGGAAGACGATCATCATCGCGTCCACTGAGGGCAATGTGACGATTCCAGGGCGAGAGGAGAAGGTCGGATTGAATATCTATCGCAAAAAGCCTGCATAACAAGGTGGGCTGTGATCCGGCGTCGAGACGTTCGCCTTCCGGCGAGTTTCGTGACGCACTGGATGCAGCCCGATATCCTGCTGGATTCTTGTCGTTGAAAAGAGGACAATGGCTCACAGAGCGCGGGAACGGTCGTATCAAGACCTCTTCGGTTTCGTTGACCGCCATGCTGATGTCCACGCCACTGGCTGCGCAGCCCTCTCCCACGATCCTCGTCGTGGATGACGATCCCGACATTACACTCGTCCTGCAGGATCTTCTCGAACATGCCGGATATCGCGTGCAGGTGGCAGGGACTGGCGCGGAGGCTCTCACCAAGGTCAAAGCCGAGTCTATCTCCGCGGTGCTGCTGGATCTGATGCTCCCTGACATGGACGGGCTCTCTGTGTTGGCACTCCTCAAAGAACACGATCCGCTGTTGCCGGTGATCATGCTGACCGCGTTTGTCGAAGTGGCGAAGAAACATGCGTCTCTCACCGAAGGGGCCTTCGGGTATCTCACCAAACCCTATGACGGGGAAGAGGTGAAAGCGCTGATCAAGCGGGCCGTCGGGGTCAAACATCTGTCCCTGGAAGCCGCCTCGGCCAGGCAAGCACTCACCGCCAGCGAAGAGCGGTTTCGAGAGGTCGTCCAGACGGCTCCTGATGCGATCGTGCTGGCCAATGGCGAGGGGGCCATCTTGTCATGGAACAGCGCGGCCGAGCGCCTGTTCGGCTATCCTGCCGTTGAGATCCTGGGGCAGTCCTTGACGCGGATCATGCCGGAACGGTACCGGGCCGATCATGAGCGGGCACTGGCGAGAGTGCGGACGACCGGTGATCTGCGACTGAAGGGCACTGTCGTCACGATGCACGGCTTGCACAAGGACGGCAGGGAATTTCCGATTGAAATGTCGCTCAGCAGTTGGATGTCCGGCGGGCAACGTGTGCATTGCGGCATTGTGCGGGACATTACGGCGCGCAAAGAGGCGGAGGCGCGCCTGCTCCAACAGCAGATCGAGCAACAGGTTCTCTTGGATTTAATCCCGGCCATGGTCTGGTACAAGGATTCGCACAATCGTATTGTGCGCGCGAATCGCCGTGCCGCCGAGTCCTTGCACAAAACCGTCGCCGAGATTGAAGGGCGTCACACCGATGAGTTTTATCCTGAGGAGGCCGAGCGGTATCATCAGGACGATTTGGAAGTGATCGTGTCAGGTCGGGCGAAACTCGGTATCGTTGAGCCGTATCAAACGGGCTCCGGTGAAAAACGCTGGGTGCAGACCGACAAGGTTCCGTATCTGGACACGAAGGGCAATGTGATCGGGGTGTTGGTGTTTGCACAGGATATTACGGAGCGAACACGGCAGGAGGCAGCCTGTCGGGAACGGGAAGAGTTGCTGCGTCTCGTGATGGCGGCATCGGTAAATAGTCTTCTCGTGTCGGATGCCGAGGGGAAGATTGTGTGCGCGAACGCTGCTGCCGAACAGCAATTCGGGTACGAGACTGACGAGCTACGCGGCCGGCTGCTCGCACAGGTCTTCGTCGATCCGCCTCGTGATCAAGGCCTGGGGACGGAGATGAGCGCGGATCAGCGAGTGGGCAGGCGTAAGGATGGGACAGCATTTCCCGCCGGGGTAGAGGTCAGGCGGCTGGAAACGGCGAAAGGAGTACATCTCGTGGTGGCGGTCACTCCTGCGGATGGGGCGGCATGAATTTTCGCTTTGCGTTCATCGTTCTGGTTCTCTGTTTCATCGCCCTATTGCTCGTGGTGGGGATTCGCACGGCGATTCTATGGTTGCGGATTCACTATCCGCTGCGCGCGAATACCATTCTTGCCGGTGCATGCATCGTGGCGGTTGCCGCGGGCGTGATGCTGGTCGTCGAACTGACGGATCAGCCGCGGTTCCGAGCGCATGATCTGCTGACCCTGCAGGAGCCGGTCGTGGCAAAGACGGTCCCTGCTGATCGAGGGGCAGGTAGCCTGACGTGCGTGGTGGATGTGCATGAACATCTCGGTGTCGTGGACGTGGACATCGAGCAGGGTCTGCTGAGAGCGAAGGTGGAAAGTAATAATACCGCCGGACCGGCATTTTGTCCGATCGGATCGGATGTGCGCATCGATCTCACGTGGCTTCATCGTCTGTCGGTGACCCGTCGACAGACTCAGATGAGCGGCTCCTGACCGCGCCGGTGACCGCTCTTGACTCACCAGTGAAGCGCGGCCTATCGTACGCGGGTGGGGGGAGTTAACGCCCCGGGGGAATATGTACAACAAGGGGATCGAGTGTTGAGGATGGTGTGCATGCCCGGCTCGTACCGGGAAGCCTGAAGTCCTCCCGAGGTCTCCGCCGTATCTACCTCTCCTCGGTAGGTGCGTCCTCCTCCCACCCAAATTACCCCGCATCGAACATGCTGTTCGTTCCGCATTCCTGCCTGCGTCATGTGACGTCGCCCGTGTGTTGACTGCCGCGACGAGAATCCCCTCAAGGCTTGACTCTCCGGATCGTTCCCTGTAAACGACGAAGAGGATACGTATTGCTTCAGCCGGGTCTGCCATGCCGCCCGTTGTGAATTCCTTGCTTGAGAGGTTGAATGGCCATCAAGACATCACGCTCACGTGCCGCTTCCTCCGCACCTGCAGCCGCATCCGATTCGAGTGAGCCAGCCGCGACGCCGTCCCGTAAGAACGCTGAAACCGGAGCACCGTCCGCTTCCGGGGTGACGGCCGTGGAAATGGGGGCCCGGCAACGGGAGATTTCCGTCTCCGAATTTTTTACGAAGAACCGGCATCTGCTTGGATTCGACAACCCCCGCAAGGCGCTGCTGACCTGTGTCAAAGAAGCCGTCGACAATTCGCTGGATGCCTGTGAGGAAGCCGGGATCCTGCCGGATGTGACCGTGAAACTGGAGGTCGTGACGACCGGTCAGACTCCGGTCGCGCCGAGTCAGGCGACCCGATTTCGCATCACCGTCACCGACAATGGTCCGGGGATTGTCCGGCAGCAGATTCCGCGCGTGTTCGCCAAGTTGCTGTACGGCTCAAAGTTTCACCGCATGCGGATGAGCCGCGGGCAGCAGGGCATCGGGATTTCCGCCGCCGGCATGTACGGGCAACTGACGACCGGGAAACCGGTCAAGGTGATTTCCCGCACGGGTCCGCGGGCGGCGGCCCACTATTTCGAGGTGCAGATCGACACGAAGAAGAACGAGCCGCTGGTGCACGACAATAAACAAATCGAATGGCATCAGCCGCAAGGGACTGAGGTGACCCTCGAGGTTGAGGGGCGGTATCAAAAGGGGCGGGCGTCGGTCGACGAATGGTTGGAGCAGACGTCAATTGCCAATCCGCATGTGCGGCTGGTCTACCACACCCCTGAGGGTGAGACGAAGGAGTATCCTCGCACCTATCATGAATTGCCGCCGTCGCCGAAGGAAATCAAGCCCCACCCCTACGGCATTGAATTCGGCGCCCTGCTGAAGATGCTGCAGGATACCAAGAGTCACACCGTCGCCGCATTTTTGGCCAGCGACTTTTGCCGTGTGTCTCCGGCGTTGGCGGAAGAGATGTGTAAAGCGGCCAAACTGTCGCCCAACACCAAGCCCCGTGACGTGAAACATCAGGCCGCGGAGATCTTGTACAAGACCATCCAGGCCACCAAGATCATGGCGCCGCCGACGAACTGTATTTCCCCGATCGGAGAAAAGGCGATCCTGTCGGGTCTGTACAAGCAGATCAAGGGCGAGTTTTACACCGCGGTCAGTCGTCCGCCGGCGGTGTACCGGGGGTATCCGTTCATCATCGAGGCCGGACTGGCGTTCGGGAAAGGTCCGGAGGAGGCGACAAAGCCTCAGCAGGCCAGTGCGCCGCTCGCGGAAGGTGAGGACCACGGGCATGAAACGGAGCTAGCGCGGGTGATTCGGTATGCGAACCGGGTGCCGTTGCTCTATCAGCAATCCGCCTGCTCGACCTTCAAGGCCGTGCTTAGCACCACCTGGCGGAACTACGGTGTGAGCCAGTCGCGGGGCGCCTTGCCCGCCGGCCCGATGGTGATTTTCGTGCACATGGCCTCCGTCTGGGTTCCCTTCACGAGCGAGTCGAAGGAAGCCATTGCGGACTATGACGAGATCCAGAAAGAAATCACGCTGGCGCTGCGTGAGGCAGGACGGCGATTGGGGATCTTCCTGCGGAGGCGTGAGCGGGCTGCGAGTGAATTCCGTCGCCGGAATATCTTCGATTTGTATATCGAGGAGGTGGTCGCCGCCTGTAATCGTTTGAAAGGTGGACACTTACCTGTCGAAAAATTGAAAGGGCAGCTGCATAAGATCGCGAGCTCGCGTACGGGCGGCATCAAGACCGATGAAGCGTTGGGGAAGACAGGTGCGGGACCTGAAGGATTGCCGCATTCGATCATCGTGACAGCTGAAGGAATCGAAGGCGAGACGGAGATTGCGCAGCAGGCTCCCGCGGCAGACGCCGGCACTCCGGTGTCGATGCCTGCGGATTCCGTCTCGGGACGGGATGCACCGGCAAAGACCAAGCGGGCCGCCAAGCCTAAGGCGGAACCCATGACACGCAAGGGGACCAGCAAGGCTAAGGCCGCAGGCGGGCAGCAGGACATGTTCGCCGTCGAGCCGACTCCGGCAAAAAAGGCGGCACCCCGTCGGCCATCATCCGGTGCAGCCAAGCCCACCCGTAAGAGGACATAGGACAGGTTATGGCACAGGCAAAACCCAAGAAGAACGGCATCGTAGGCAAGAAGCTGGTCGGCATGGCCGATGTGGTGATTGCGGCGGCACAACGTGCAAAAGACCCCACCTTCGAGATTCCGATCCGTGCGTTGTCGAATGTGTCGTTCAATCCCCGTCGCGGGCTGATCGAAATGGGGGACAAGAAGCAGTCCCGTTCGTTCTTCAACGTCGGCATGGCAAAAAAGTTCATGCAGACCATGCTGGTCGCGGATGCGTTGGCCGAGCTGCAGCAGGCCGATCTGACAACCTCGTTGAGGGAAATCTACTACCGCACGAAGCACACGATCCAAGACTCGCACGAAAACACGTTTGATACGCAGGACGAGTCCGACCCGATCATCGAGGATCTCGAAGTGTCGTTGGTGGCCTTGCGTGAGGAACTCCACGTGCGAGCGGAGAACAGTGGGAGCATCGTCGGGCCGGTGGTCTTTGGCGATGACGGCGATCGGGTGGATTGCGCCAAGCTGGGCAAGGGCGGCTATTCCGTACCCTCCATCGTCGAGCCGGAGTATCTCGAAATCCGTCGTTGCACGGCCGATTTTCTTCTCTTGGTGGAAAAGGGCACCCAGTGGAACCGGCTGTCGGAAGACAAGTTCTGGCGGCGCTACAATTGCGTGCTGCTGACCGGCAACGGTCAGCCGCCGCGCGGTGTCAGACGGCTGGCGCGCCGTCTGCATGAAGAATACAAATTGCCCGTCTACGTGCTGGTGGACAACGATCCCTGGGGGTACTATATCTATTCCGTCGTGAAGCAGGGGTCGATCAATCTCGCGTTTGAAAGCCAACGGATGGCCATTCCGAAAGCGAAATTTATCGGGCTGTCCAGCGCGGACCCGGAACGGTACGAGTTACCGCGCAACGTGGGGATCAAACTGAACGAGAAGGACATCACCCGCGCGAAAGAACTGCTGAACTATCAATGGTTCCAGAAGCCCGCGTGGCAGCAGGAAATCAAACGCATGCTCACGAGCGGGCTGAAGTACGAACTCGATGCGTTAGCCAACAAAGACTTTCAGTACTTGACCAAGAAGTACCTGCCGAGAAAATTGAAAGAGAAGGATTGGCTGGACTAGTGCCGGCCGTGAGGGGATCGTGAGGACACAGGGGCTGGTCCGGCGGTTGATGCATGTGCAGGCGTTCGGCGTCGGGCTCGGTGCGTTGTTGTGGCTGGCGCCCGCGCTCGGGATCGCGCAGACGACCTCGCCGCCTTCCCCTCAACAAACGCCGCAGGGCCAGAGCGCTCAGACTCCTGGAATTCAGCCGCTGATTCAGAATCCCTTCGCGCAGCAATCCACCATCTCGTCGACCGCCTCCGGGGCCAGTGCGCCCCAAAGCAACACCGTGCCATCCAGCCAAGGCAAGTCGTTCGGGACTATCGGCAAAGGGTTGCCGGGAATGACAGGCGGGCCGGCCCTGAACGCTCCCCTGGGATCGCAGGATCCTTCCTCACGCTATATGCGGCCCACCGTGATTCCGCCGCTGTTCTGCGATCCAGCCATCAACATTCCTTGCTGATTGGCGCGGTCGAGGAAACGAGCGAGCCGAGACTTTGCCTTTGAGGTCTTTCAGGATTTTCGCGTGAAGGTGCCGCGTGGTTCGATCCGGATGCTGCCGGTCGGCGTCATGGCGCCCTGAGGGTTCTCGGCGTCCAGCCACACGTTGAAGCGGACGGTGCCGGGTTTGCCGAAGCAGAGACTGGCGTATTGCAGCGGCGCGATCGTCACCGTGTCCTGCGCCACACCGAATTGGGAGAATCCCCTCCCGCACTCGAGACGTGTTGGATTGCCTTCTTCGAGCAGCCGTAACCGGACTGGTTCGGAATTCAGATTCTGCCAGCGAATCTCATCGCCGATCTGTACAATCAACTGTCGAGGGGCGATGTCCGTTCGGATATTGAAGTACCGAACGGTGCCTGTGAGCTTGGAGTTGGGTGTTGTGGTGCACCCGCTGACGAAGCCGGCCGTGAGAAGCAGTAGACAGCATGCAATGACGGTACGCATGGGCGATCCTACAAAAACCGCGCAGGCCTGCGCCACTAGGATTGTTACCAGGTGAGGGCGAGGCAGAAGTACCTGTCAACCAGCGAGACCTCGGATCGTTGTCCTGCATAACAATCACGGTATTGTGCGAGCACCGCCCATGACGCTGACCTTCGATGAAGCCCGTCATCTCCTGTCCCGTACAGGTTTCGGTGGATCTCTCGACGACATCAGACGATTCATGACATTCGATCGCCGGGCTGCGGTTGCGCAGGTGCTCTCCATCACCACGACCAAGGCTCGTACTCCGCCGCCGGTGTGGATCCACGGGTTGCCTCCCTTGCACCACAGGCGTGCGCGGTGGAGCGAGCAGGAGCGGAAAACCTTCCATGAGCAACTGAAAATTCAGGGCCGGGAATTAAAAACCTGGTGGTATCGTGAGCTTGTCACGACGCCCAATCCGCTCTTGGAGCGGATGACGCTCTTCTGGCACAACCACTTCACCTCGAGTGTGCACAAGGTCAGATGGCCCGCCTTCCTCTATCAGCAGAACGTGCTCTTGCGGCTTCATGCGATGGGGTCCTTTCGGACGCTGCTTCATGCCATTGCGAAGAATCCCGCCATGCTGCTCTATCTTGATACACAGACGAACCGCAAGGAACATCCGAACGAAAACTTTGCCCGAGAACTCTTCGAGTTGTTTACGCTCGGTGAGGGGCATTATCACGAACAGGACATCAAGGAAGCGGCGCGCGCTTTTGCCGGATGGCACCTGGATCTGCGCACCGGGGCATTTCGTGTCGATGTGCGACATTTCGACGACGGGCAGAAAACCCTATTCGGCAAGACCGGCCGTTTTGAGGGCGACGACGTATTGTCGCTGACGCTGGAGCAGCCTCAGGTCGCCCGCTATCTCACGGGGAAGCTCTGGAGAGAGTTTGTGTCCGATGAACCGGAGCCGGATGAACTGGCGCGCCTCGCCGAGTCGTTCAGGCGAAGCAACTACGAGATAGGCCCATTGTTGCGTGACCTCTTCCTGACGCCACAGTTCTGGGCGCCGGAGAATCGCGGTGTCCTGATCAAGTCTCCGGTGGAACTGTTGGTGGGCACCATGAGGCTCTTCAATGTTCCGATAGAAGACGCCTCACATCTGATCGGTGTCGCTCGCCGGATCGGCCAGGATGTGTTTGATCCGCCTAACGTGAAAGGTTGGCCGGGCGGGACTCGCTGGATTACCACGTCCACGCTACTGGATCGGCACCAGGTCCTGCATCGGATGATCCGCGGCCATGAATTGGGCCATCCGCAAGGCATGGGCGAAATGAATCCGTCGCATGGGGAGAACTGGCTTGCCACGGCACCTCTCGATCTGGTGCAAGCGACGCTGCTTCCGTTGGCGCCGGTACAGCCGGTCGTACTCGAGGAGGATCGTACCCAAGTCGTCCATCAGTTGGTCTTGGATCCGGTGTATCAGTTGAAGTGAGGTTCCCTCATGACGAATCGAATGACCCGTCGCGCTCTCCTGAAGGCCGGGCTGGCCCTGCCGCTGTTGTTGTGGCGTGCTTCGCCGCCGGCGCGAACATGGGCCGCTGAAGCCAGGACCTCCTCCGGTGTCGGTTCGATTCGAGAGCGGATCCTGCTGCTGGTTGAACTGCATGGTGGAAACGACGGGCTGAATACCCTCATTCCCTATGCGAGTGAGGCGTACTATCGTGCTCGTCCTCAACTGGCTATTCCCCGCGATCAGGTTCGTCAATTGACCTCGAACGTCGGACTGCACCCTGCGCTCTCATCCCTGATGCCTCTCTGGGAAGGGAAAGAGATGGCCTGGGTGCAGGGTGTCGGCTATCCCAGGCCGAACCGGTCGCATTTCCGGTCGATCGAGATTTGGGATACGGCCTCGGATAGTGAGCAGGTCCTGGATCAAGGATGGTTGTCAGGCTTCTTCGAACGTGTTCCATTGCCGGCGCGATTTACGGCGGAGGGAATTGTGCTGGGCAAGGGGGATGCCGGTCCACTGAGTGGAGGAACGGCGCGCACCATTGCGCTCCACGATCCCGCACAGTTTCTGCACCAGGCCGGATCGGTCAAGCCGGCCGTGTTCAGGACGACAAATCGAGCATTGGCGCATATTCTGGACGTGCGACGGGAGATTACCCACGCCGCGAATGATTTGCAGGGCCGTATTCAGCAGGGTCCCCTCGTCGAACAGGCATTTCCCGTGCATCGCTTCGGGAGACAGATGGAACTGGCGGCCAGGTTGATTGCCGCCAAGGTTCCGGTTGCGGTGATCAAGGTAACCCATGGAAGTTTTGATACCCACGCCGGCCAGTTGGCCACTCACCATCGGCTGCTGGAGGAACTGGCTCAGGGGCTGGTGGCCTTTCGTGCGGCGATGGAGCAACTGGGGCTTTGGCAGGACATCCTGGTGATGACCTATTCGGAGTTTGGCCGCCGAGTCGCCGAGAATGCCAGCCATGGAACCGACCATGGCACGGCGGCGCCGCACGTGTTTCTGGGGGGGCGAGTGAAAGGCGGACTCTATGGGGCGGCTTCGTCACTGACGGATTTACAGGACAATGATCTAAAGCATACCGTGGATTTTCGGAGCCTGTATGCGACGGTGGGCGAGAAGTGGTGGGGGGTGTCTGGCGCGTCGATCGGTTTTGGGCGTTACCCGGTGCTCGACGTGTTGGCTTGAGCCGCGGGGCTTGATTTCACGCAGGATTCTTCCTATCCTGGCGGACTCAGACAAGGAGGACGCCCCATGCTGAAGCACAGACTGCGAGACATTCGAATGGTGTTGGCCGGCGGATTGGTGTCGTTGGTCCTGACATGGACGGGGGTGACGTTGCCCGTACAGGCGGAGATGCTCGGGGTGTCGAATGAGGCGTCCGGCAGTCAGTCGTCCGCACACCGCAATACTGCACTGCAACAGACTCCGGCCCCGGTGGAGCCGTCGCTGCCGCTGCTCGTAGCTGAGGGGTCTAATTCCTGCGAGATCGTTTCCTGCGGCATGGGAATCAAACAAACCTGCCAGATCACCTGTCCGGCCGATAAGACGCCCAAGTGCAGCTGCGACTGCGAGCGGAGCTTCGGTCCGATGTGTATGGACTATAAGGCGAACTGTCGCTGCGAGTAGGGCTGTTGCCGCCGATCACTCACTATCTGGTACAGAAGATTCTGACCCGCTCACCGTCAGGCTCGGTCCTGCCACGCGGTATTGTTCTCCCGCCCACGCTCCCAGATCGATGATTTGACAGCGCTCGGAACAAAACGGACGCCAGGGATTGCCTTGCCAGGTGGTCGGCTGGTGGCATTCAGGACAGCGGCGTTGGGAAGAGGGAGAAGGAGACACGGCCTGCACCTCTCGGCTGCTGATGGTTGGCGTTACTCTACCATCCTGGTGCCGAAGGCGGCAAATAACTCGCCGGTCAGGTAGGCCGTCTGTGCCGTGTCACGCCAATGTTTTCGGCGCATATAGTCGTTGAGCACCCGACCGTCGGCCGAGCGGTGGACATGCGGTTGCGCAACGTTCATCCGGTACCGCTCGATGGCGCCGGCGACCCGGCTGATGAACACGATCGTGCCGTCGCGCTCGACCGCCTCCACGATTCCCACATGGGTCAGCGGGTCGTTGACGAGGCCATCGCCATTGAAGTCCCACGTATCGTTGAAAAAGACCAGATCGCCTGCCTGCACGATCGGCCCCCGGTGGAGACGTCCGTGTGTCCGTAGATGGCTGTAGATGAGACCGACGCCGTTTGATGGTCCCTCAGAGGTGCTGCCTTCATACAGATCGATGCCATGCGCCAGGTAGATGGCGCGTGTCACGCCGGCGCAATCATAGTTGATGCGCCGTCCCTGGCTCTCGATCGCTTTTGCGCCGACCAGGTTCGCGGCGGTCCGGACGATGGCCTGCTGGCGAGCATCGGCTGTGGTGGTGCGGCAGCAGTCAGGCAATGGGGTGATCATATGGCGGGGGACCTGCGATGAGGGGGTTGCGCAGGCGCTCAAGGCCGCAATCAGGAGCAGGTTGAACAGGGTGCGAACAAGTACCGGCATACTGCTTCAAGTATAGCTGGTCCGTGGCTTTCCTGGATCCGACCAGATGCCACTCGCTTCGGGCTGCCCGGCCAGCGTTCAATCAGGCAGCCTCCGAGTCTGCCGCTACGCCCCTGCGGCGGTGAATACCTGCTTGATCAAGGCCTGCGCATCGTCCTGAATCCGGCGGAGGTGGGCCTGCCCCTTAAAGCTCTCGGCATAGAGTTTATACACATCCTCGGTGCCGCTTGGGCGAGCCGCGAACCATCCGTTGGCGGTGGTGACCTTGAGTCCTCCAATGGAGGCGTGATTGCCCGGCGCATCGGTCAACATGGCGGTAATCGCCTCTCCCGCGAGTTCACGGCGTTGGACTTGTTGCGGGGAGAATTTCTGGAGCGCGGCTTTTTGTGCTCTGCTCGCCGGGGCATCGATCCGCTCATAGATCGGTTCGCCCAGTGAAGCGGTCAAGTCGTGATACAGCACAGACGGGTTCTTTCCGGTGACCGCCAGCATTTCCGCTGCGAGCAGATCCATGATGATCCCGTCCTTGTCGGTCACCCAGGTGGTGCCGTCGAGGCGCAGAAAGGCGGCGCCCGCGCTTTCTTCTCCACCGAATCCCAATGACCCGTCGCTGAGCCCCGGGACGAACCATTTGAAACCGACCGGTACCTCAACCAATCGGCGTTGTAGTGATCGGGCCACGCGATCGATGATGCTGCTGCTGACCACCGTCTTGCCGATGCCTGCGCCGGGTTGCCAACCGGGACGATGAGTGAAGAGGTAGGCAATGGCGGCGGCCAGGTAATGGTTGGGGTTCATCAACCCGGCATCGGGGGTGACAATGCCGTGTCGATCCGTATCGGTATCGTTGCCGAAGGCCAGATCAAACCGGTCTTTTAAGGTGATCAAGGAGGCCATCGCGTGGGGGGATGAGCAGTCCATGCGAATCTTGCCGTCCCAATCCAGCGTCATGAAGCGGAAGGTGGGGTCGACGCGATCATTCACGATCTGCAGGTCCAGTCCGTACCGTTCGGCGAGCGGACGCCAGTAGGCGACGGCTGCGCCGCCTAGCGGATCGACGCCGAGCCGCAGTTTGGCCGCCTTGATCCGGTCGAGATCGACGACCTTGGCCAGGTCAGACACGTAAGCGTCGACAAAGTCATGGCGTGAGGTGGTGGAGGCCTTGATCGCCTGTTCGTAGGGGACGCGCGTTACCCCGTGCAGCTTTGCCGCCAGCAATTCGTTGGCTCGGGTTTCAATCAGCTTCGTCACGTCGGTGTCGGCGGGGCCGCCGTGGGGCGGATTGTATTTAAAGCCGCCGTCTTCAGGCGGATTGTGCGAGGGCGTCACGATGATGCCATCGGCACGGCCGGCTGTTCGGCCACGATTCGTGGTGATGATGGCATGGGAAATCACCGGGGTCGGGGTATAGCCGTCCTGTTGGTCGAGACGGACGTGAACCCCGTTTGCCGCCAAGACCTCCAATGCGCTTCGTTGAGCCGGAGCGGAAAGGGCATGGGTGTCCTTGCCGATGTAGAGTGGGCCGGTCGTCCCCATCTTGCTCCGGTACTCACAGATGGCCTGCGTGATGGCCAGGATATGTGCTTCGTTGAATGTGCGCTTGAGGGACGAGCCGCGATGCCCGCTCGTGCCGAAGCTCACCCGTTGCTGGGGATCAGCCGGATCGGGCAGTTCCTGGTAATAGGCCTGTTCGAGTGTGTCGAGTGCAACGAGTTGTTCCGGTTGTGCCGGTTGTCCGGCGCGGGGATGGTGAGCCATGGATTCCTCTGGAGGATGTGATGATGGACGCAGGATTGATGAACGGCAGTATATACGGCTCGATCGTGAATGTCAGTGGCGTGCTTGGTTGCGCGGTCCTTGGCCCGGGTGTTAAGATCCGCTCACGTTGAGGAGAAAGGTTGATTATGCCGAATATTACCTTGTTGCATTCACCAACCTGCGGAGCCTGTCCTTCGGCGAAGCGCCTGTGGAAGGAACTGAGGGTGAAGTATAGCTTTAGCTATCGCGAGGTCGACATCACGACCCCAGATGGGCAGGAGTTGGCGAATCGACATTCGGTCCGGGCGGTGCCCGCGACTATTATCGATGGCCGTCTGACCTTTGTCGGGGTGCCGCCTCGTCAGAGCGCCGAAAAAGCGCTGCAGCTGAAAATGAAACCGCAGGGCGCGTGAGATCGGAGCCATATGACTCTTCCAGATGACGATGATTTCGAGTTGCCTGTCCTTCCCATGATCGACAAGGGGCCGCCTCCCGAATGCGGCACCTGCGGCGACCCGATGAAGTTTATCGACGGCGACTGGGCCTGTGTCGATTGCAACGGCGAATTGCTTGGCCCCGAAACCGGGTAGCCGGTCGTTCGGATGTCGCCCGCACCCTGTGAGGTGGACGACCGGAGCCGGCAGATGAGTGAGGTCCTCTCCGCTTCGCAGTTCATGTTCGACGACTGACGGTTTCCATGCTCCGCCTCGTTACCGGCCCATTTCATCCCACCCTCGAATCTCAACTCGTTCACGATCTTCGTGCTCTCAAGTCGCAGGACCCGCAAGCTGCCGTGGCGCTTATCGTGCCGTCGGATCAGCTGCGGCGTGCCCTGAAGCAGCTTTTGGTCAGGCGGCACGGGCTCGCTCTGTTCAATGTCCACATCTTGTCTTTTCACCAGCTCGCGCTACAGCTGAATGGTGAGCAGCAAGGTCGAGCAGGAACTGTCAGAGAGAAACCTCAGCTTGAACTGGTGACGGATGTGTTCTTCGAACACTTGCTGCAGCACCTCAGCCGGCGACGCCTCCCGCAGACCGATGCACTTCATCTTGAGGAGTTGGCGCCGGGCGCCTGGCCGGCACTGTGGGCCAGCCTGCGTGACGTGAAGGATGCGACGATCGATTCACGCGTCGCGCTCCGCGCGGTGGAGGAGGGGCAGTTTGCGGCGGAGGATGAGCCAAAGCTCAAGGGATTATTTACCTTGTCTGCGGCAATCCGGGAAGGGGCGTCAGCGTTGGGAGTCGGGTCGCCGGACGATCTGGCCGCGCTGGTGACAGAGGAGGCCCCGAACTCACCCTTCCTGAATCGTCTCAGCGGGCTGTGGTACTACGGTTCCTACGACTTGACACAAACGCAATTGACTCTGCTGGAAACTCTGGCCGGCTCATTTCCTGTGACGGTGTACTTCCCCGTGGGGCCGGCGCCCGGTTATGCCTTCGCGCAACAGTTTCTCGAGCGGCACCTCTATCCGATGGCCGGAACGGCGCAGCGCGCGGCGTCCTCCTCCTTGCAGACGAACCTGTTCGATTGGGCGGAAACGAACGTATCGGTTGAGGTTCGCAATGCCGTGGGCGTGGACGATGAATTGACGCTCGTCTGCAAGGAGATCCTGACATTAGTCGAGTCGAACCGCTATCGCTTCGAAGAAATCGGCGTGGTGGGTCGGACCCTTGTGCCCTACCAGTCGTCCCTCGCGAGAATCTTCGACCAGCACCGCATTCCCTTTGTGTCGAGTGCAGCGCTGCCGCTGTTGCAAGAGCCGGTCGTGAAGACGCTCCTTCAGCTGGCCCAGTTGAAGTCGAATGGGTTGCATCGAACCTCGATGTTGGAGGTGTTGACGTCCCCGTGGAACCGTCGATTGATGGCCGGTGGCGGTAGGCTTGCGCCTCGTCCCGATCAGTGGCGGCTGGCGGCGCAGGTGTTGGGTATCACGCGGGGTGAGGAGGAATGGCGACGGCTGGAACATGTGACACAGCTGGAATCCTGGCCGGACGAAGGCTCGCCTCGATGTACAGACCAACAGGAGCCTTTTCCCGTCGATGCCAGGCAACTCCGATGGCTCTGGAACGGTCTCTCCCCTCTGCTCGACGACCTGAGGGGCCTGCCGGAGTCCGGGGGGTATGCCGCGTTGACGGAGGCCTTCTGTGCGCTGGCAGAACGCCACTGTGCGATCGACCTGGAGACAGAGCCATCCGGTGACGCGGCGACGCCAGGAGAGGACGCGCAAGACGTACAGGAGGCGCTGGTGGGTGTGTTCGCCCAGATGCGGATGCTGGACCGGCTTGGGCTTACCGTCAGCTGGAAGGAATGGATCGACACGTTCCTGACCGTCCTGGAACGCACGAGGTATGCTCTCGCACCATCCTCTCACCAGGGCGTGCACGTGCTGGATGCCATGGCGGCAAGGGGCGTGGGATTCCGTGCACTGTTTGTCATCGGGATGAATGAAACGGTGTTTCCCCGGGCCATCCAGGAGGACGGGTTTCTTCGTGACCGGCATCGGCTTATTTTGAGTGAGACGTTGGGCTATAAGATCGATCAGAAGCTGCAGGGCTATGGGGAAGAAGCGCTGCTGTTCGAACTCCTCTCGGCCTCCGCGCGGGAACGCGTGTATCTCTCGTATCAGCGCGCCGATGCCGCCGGGCGTCCCCTGGCCCCATCGGGGTATCTGGATGCGATCGGCGCGGTGTCGAAGGCCGGCCTCGCGGACTCGATGTTTCCCTTGCCACGCCGATGGTCGGAGCGTCGTGACTTGCCGCTGTTTGTCCCGCCGCTACTGACGAGGGAGGAGTTGACGGTGAGTGCGGTATTGAGGGGACGCGATGTGTCGGCGCTGTTGGATCTTGTCGGGCGCGAGGGGACGGTGTTTTCCCATGGCGTGGCTGCTCTGGGCGTTATGGAACAAAGTCACGCGCCGTTGAGCGGCTACGATGGCATGCTGCAGGATCCGATCATGCATTGGCAGCGGGTCTGTGAAAAAGGATTCTCACCGACTGCTCTGGAAACCTATGCCCGTTGTCCCTTCCAGTATTTTGCCGCCCAGGTATTGGATCTCACATCGGTCGGCCAGGAACCCTCGATGGAACTGCCGCCGCCGGCCATGGGGCACCTGTGCCACGACGCATTGCGACGGTGTTACCAGGCCCTGATTGCCCAGGGCCTGGCGTCGACCGGTTTCTCGACAGGGGCGGTCACGACCGCCGTGACACAGGCGGTCGAGCAGACATTCGCCGCCTACGCGGAGCGACACGGCACGGGATATCGGCTGACGTGGGACATGGCGCAGGAGCGGGTGCGGCGGGTTGTGACGGCAGTCTTGGCCGATGATTGCGGAGCGGCGGCTTCCGGGTTTGTCCCGTTCGCCTGTGAAGTCGAGGCGAAGGGAACGCTCCCGGATGGGACCGTGGGCATGACCGTATCTATGCGTGGTCGACTGGACCGTGTCGACCGGCATCCGGTCTCCGGTGTGGTAAGAGTCATCGACTATAAATACCGTGCGAATAGCCGGGTCGAGGCGAAGGATCGCAATCTGCTCCAGGCGGCTATACGGGCTCATCGCCTGCAACCGGCTTTGTATGCCTTGATGACCCTTGCCGAGCCTCTCGATGGTGCAAGGCACGCCCTTCCCGAACGGGTTGAATTTGTGTACCTGCTGCCGCAAGGTGAACCAGCCGTCGATCGGGCGTCTTTTGACTCGTCTGCTTGGCAGGGGCCATCCGGGCCGTTGCTGAGTCGGGCGGTGCAGACGTTACTGAACGGCATCCGGGAGGGCCGGCATTTTATTGTGCCGGATGAGACCCATTGCAGTCATTGCGACTATTCCGCACTGTGTCGTCGTACGCACCAGCCTACCTGGTGGCGAGCCTACCGTGCGGCGGCGGCGAAAGAGCTTCGAGAGATACGGTCGCAGAAGGTGGCGCGTGACTGAAAGTACACAAATTCCAGACCAGGCGGCACGGGAAGCTGCCGCGACGACCTTCGATCGCAACGTAGTGGTCATTGCCGGGGCGGGAACCGGAAAGACCACGTTGCTAGTCAACCGGCTGCTCTATCTCCTCATGCGTCATACCGACCCGCTGGATCTCTCGCGCATCGTGGCATTGACCTTCACGAACAAAGCCGCCACTGAAATGAAACTCCGGTTGCGTGAACGGTTGCGCGGGTTGATAGAGGCCGGTTGTCGGGACGCGTCGCCGCCGCAGAGTGGAACGGTCTCGATTGACGACCTGCGGCTTCGCTACGGCTGGACGACCGACGACATTGTCGCCAGAGCGACGGCTGCCTGGCGAGATCTGGAAAAGGCGCAGATCGGGACCTTGCACAGCTTCGCCGCCCACCTGTTGCGTTTGTATCCGATCGAAGCGGGCGTGACACCGACGTTCCAGACGGATGAGGACGGCTCGCGTTTCGATGAACATTTCAGCGCGGAGTGGGCCCGGTGGTTGGAGGTGGAATTGGGGAACGATGGCCAGGATCACGATCGTTGGCGACAGCTGCTGACGTCCTGGAGTCTGGACGACATACGAGGGCTCGCCTACAGCCTACACAGCGATCTCATCGATCTCGAGGGACTACGGCAGCAGATGGGGGAGGAGCGGCTGAGTCCCGGCGTGTATGCATGGTTCCTTGCGAGGCAAGAACGGGCCGAACAGCTCTTGGCCCGGTATGATAGCCCCAAACCGCGCAAGATCGAATTGATGCTGGCGGCAATGGCGGCACTGTTCGAGACCCTTCTGACCGGAGGGCTTGGTGCCCTGAAGACCTTCCCGGATGAATTTCGCGAACTGCTGGCGAAGGAACTCGGCAAGGCCCCGACCGGCTGGTCGGACGTGGATGCTGCAGACGTCGAGTCGTTGCAGCGGATCGCCAAGCGGCTGCTGAAGGTCGATCAGGCCGCGCTCTCGACCCTGTTGGATGTACTCGCTCCGTTTGTCCGCTCGGTACGACGATCGTTTGTGGATTCCGGTTGGCTCACCTTCGATGGTCTGGTCGGCAAGGCCCGCACGTTGCTCCGGGAGCATCCGACCATTCGGGAGCAATTGAAGCGCGAGTACCGTGCGTTGCTGGTTGATGAGTTCCAGGATACCGATCCCGTTCAGTACGAAATTGTTTTATACCTGGCAGAGCGCCAGGGTCGTCACTCGGCATCCTGGCGTGAGATCGACCTTGAGGCGGGCAAGTTATTCATCGTCGGCGACCCGAAACAATCCATCTACGCATTTCGCCGGGCCGATATCGAAGCGTTCGACTATGTGGTGGACCGGATGGAGCGTGACGGGGCGCTGCGCTGCGAATTGGCGACGAACTTTCGCAGCCATGCTCAGGTGCTGGAGGTGGTGAACGGCGTATTTAATACGCTGTTGATCGCGGAGCCCTCGATTCAGCCTCCGAATGTGCCGCTGGTCGTGCAGCCGAATCGATCCAACCAGATGCGACAGTCCGGCGTTGAACTGCAACTGGTCGTATCGGAAGAGGACGACGATGTGGATTCCTCCTCGGCCACGCGCATGGAGGCGGAGCAGATCGGGCGCACTCTCTCCCATGTGCTGGGTGGATTCGACGAAGCTGGTGGGACGGCCGGGGCGAATATGTCGTTGCGGCCAGGCCATGTTGCGCTCCTTTTTCGAAAATTGACCCAGTCAGAACCGTACCTGGAAGCTCTTCGACGGCATGGCATTCGGTACGTCATCGACGGGGAGAAGCACTTCTATCGGCGTCAGGAGGTGATCGACCTGGTGAACCTTCTGCGCTCCATCGGCGATCCGTACGACGGCATTGCGCTGGCGAGCGTCCTGCGCTCGTCGTTGGGAGGGCTTCCCGATTCCGCCTTGGTGCAGCTCAAGGAGTTGAGGGCTCTGGATTACCGCGAAACCGAGCGGATCCTCACCTGGAAGAGTCCACATGCCGATCCGATCAGGCGCTTGTATGGTGTGCTGACCCGGTTGCATGAGCGGGCGTCACGTGTGCCGCTGCCCCAGGTGCTGGATCTCATCTTTCAGGAACTGCCGTTGCTGGAATTGGCTGCCGCCTCCCTCCATGGTGAACAGGCCATGGCCAACCTACTCAAGGTCAGGCTCATGGCTGCGGCCCTGGCGGATCGTCCCGCCCTCACGCTGCACGGATTCATCGACCTGATGTGTGCACGGCTCAGGGAGGAACCCGATGAGGCGGAGAGCGCCCTCTCTGAGGATACGCTGGATGCCGTACGAGTGTTGACGATTCATAAGGCGAAGGGCCTCGAGTTTCCGCTGGTGATTCTGGCTGGCTTGCACCATGGAGATGGTGCCGGACGAGGCCGTTCCGGGCCCCTGATTTGGCATGATTGGTCGACCGGCATTCAGGGGCTGGACTTTGGTGAGTGCTCGTCGGTTGGTGCGGTTGTGGTGGCAGAGAAGGCTCGTGCACGCGAACAAGCTGAGCGCCGCCGTCTGTTTTATGTTGGTATGACCCGTGCCCGGGAACGATTGGTGTTGTCCGGAGCCCTGTCGAAGCGACCGGTGCGTGGCGCTCTGCTCGAGTTATTGGAGGAAGCCGCCGGGACCGAGCTCGACGGGCAAGAGCGGGCGGTCATCTCATTGGCCGGCGTCGAGTTGCCGCACACGATTCTCAAGGGGAGCGGCCGGGTACCGTCGAAAGAACGAACCAGGCCGGCCATCTTGCAAGAAGAGGTGGTAGAGACGGAGGTTTCCCGTCGGTGGGAGGAGCGCGACCGCATCTGGCGAGCGTATCGATCGGAAGCGCCGATTGTCTCGCCTTCCGACTTTGTCCGCAAGCCGCTGCAGCTCTCCACAGCGAATGCAAGGACAGTGAAGCCTGGGCTGGCAGGGAAGACTCTCGGGACCATGGTGCATCGATTGCTTCAGCATTGGGATTTCGCTGCGGAGGTGGAGTCACAACTGGCGGCCATGAATGTGACGGCTCTTGGGCCGGATGATCAGGTCCAGCAATCCGTGATGGAGGAGATTGGCCAAATCGTTCGTTCGTTTGCTCAGTCAGCACCCTACGATCGATTGCGGCGGGCGACAGTGATCGGCCGGGAGGTTCCGTTCCTGATGCCGTGGAACGAAGGCCGGCAGATCCTCGAAGGGGTCATCGATCTCTTGTATCGCCTCGACGGGAAGCTCTGGATTGCGGACTACAAGACCGATAGGGTCCCGCCCGATCAGATCGCGGCGAGGGCCGAGGCTTATTGTGAACAGGCACGGTTGTATCGGGAAGCGGTCGCACGCTCACTGGGAGAGCCGGTGGCAGGTTTTGAATTTATTTTCCTCCGGCAAGGAGTCTCGATCGCGGTCTAAGTGAAAGGAGGGGAGATGCGGCGCATACTTTTGGCAGCGGTGACGATCATTACCTGTATCGGTTGTGCTGGGCCACGCAAGGCGGAGGTGCGGCCACTCCATGCACCGGCTGGTACGAGTGCGGCAGTGAGTCAGCAGTTGGAGCAGGGAAATCGATTATTGGCGCAGGAGGACTGGGCGGGGGCCAGGCAGGTCTATCTGGACACGATCCAGGCCGACCAATCGTTGGCGGAGGCTCATTACAATCTGGCCTTAACGTTGGAAAAATTGGGCGAGAAGGCCGAAGCCAGGAAACACTATGTCGCTGCGGCGAACTTGGCTCCCGGCAACAAGGTCATCTGGGACGCTCCACCCCTGCGGAAATACGACAGCGAGCTTGGGTTGAACAAGAAGTCCTGGATGGACGCCAATCCAAAGTAGTCTCCGGCTTGGGTAGGGATGCGTCACCCTAGAGCGGGGCTGCGGAGCCGGAATCGGTCTGAAGCGGCCGCTTGCGCTGGGATGCGATAGCCAGGATGACCGCACCCGCGACGATCATCGGAATGCTCAGCAGTTGTCCCATCGAGATCGAACCGACGAGAAAACCGATCTGTGCGTCTGGTTCGCGAAAAAACTCCACCACGATTCGGCAGACTCCGTAGCCCATCAGGAACGCCCCAAACACGGTTCCCGACGGGGGAAGCCGGCGGGTGATCCACCACAACACCGTAAACAGCAAGAGCCCTTCGAGGAAGGCTTCGTACAGCTGGGAAGGGTGTCGGCACACCATCCCGCCTGCGGGGAAGACCATGCACCAGTCCACGTCCGTGGGGCGACCGTATAGCTCACCGTTGATGAAGTTGCCGATTCGCCCCAGCCCAAGACCGACCGGGGTCACACCGGCGGCAAGATCAGCCACGGTCAGCACCGTCATGCCCTGGCGTTTGGCGAATAAGATCAATGCGACGATCGTCCCGATCAATCCGCCGTGGAACGACATGCCGCCTTCCCATACGGCCAGGATCTTGAGGGGATTCTCCAGATAATAGGAGAGGTTATAAAAGAGCACATATCCTAATCGCCCGCCGGCGAACACTCCGACCGCTGCGTACACGATCATGTCGTAGACGTGATCCTTATCGAGCGGTAATCGTTGTGCCTTGGCTCGCGCCCCAATGATGAAATAGGCCAGCGTGAGTCCAATCAGATACATCAGGCCGTACCAGCGGAACTGCAGTGGGCCCAAACGCAAAAACACGGGGTCGATGTCGGGATAGGGAATGGCGTGCAACCAAGGCAGCATAGAAGGACTCCACATAGTTTCGCGATCTTATGTGAGCGTGATCGACATTGCAAGGCACGCCGCGAACCCGCGCCGGACAAGGCCTGAGCCGTGGGCATGAGTTTTCCTTAGGCGTACCTGTCGCTTTTCTGAAACGGTTGTCTCCTCTCGATGTCCACAAAACAGCACCCTTTATGAGGCGCCTTTAACCTGTCCTTACCGAATCCTGCAAATCCGGCTCAAAACTTCCGTGACCATGGTCTGGCACAATTGATGCTGTCTATAACGATAGCTACTCGCCGAGTCAGTGAACCATCAACCTTGTTGTATGAGAGGGAGGAAGTCACGATGTCTACCAAGGGGCGTGAAGCAGCCAAGATTGCAGCAATCATCGGTGGCGGGGCGGTGGTGGGCGCGGCGTTGGGTGTACTGTTGGCGCCGAAGTCCGGTGCGGAGACGCGGCGCGATGTCGCCCGATATGCCAAGAAAGCGCAGCTTCAGGCAACCCGCTTCAGCCGTTCCGTTAAGACCGGCGTGTCCACCATGGTGGAACGTAGTAAAGCTCTGGTGAAGAGAGACGATCACAAAGAAGCCGCTTAGCGGCAGGTGAGAAGGGGAGCCGGCCGGATACAATGTCTAGCACTGGTCTGTCCTCGTAGCGGACAGGCCGGTGCATAGCCATGAAGATCTTGATCCTGCGGCTTGACCCTCCGATACCCGGGTGTTAGATTTCGCCGCGACGCATTGTCCTCTGCGGGAGTGGTGGAATCGGCAGACACCCAGGACTTAAAATCCTGTGTCATACCAATGGCGTGCGGGTTCAAGTCCCGCCTCCCGCACCACAATGCCTGCGTCAAAGGATCTTCCTGCCCCCACGATCGTTTCCCATTGACGCCGCTTCCTCCTTCTCACAGAATCCATTTCGGCGGCTGATTTCAGCAAGGGGCGTGGCAGGGCTGCTCGGCCGAATGAGCCTGCAGGGGATGATCCGATGGAGCGCTTGTGGGCGAGAAGGGAGGCGGGAATTGTGAGGCGCACAGAGGTGCGCCCCGCTCGGTTGGCGTTAGAGCCCCCGCACCGACCGGATCGGCTTCATGTAGTTTTGATCCTCGGTTCCCAAATCTTCATGACAGATGCGCGAATCCGTCGACGCTTTCACCTTGTCGATGATGTTGTGTGACTGCAGCGCCTGCTTGAGGGTATCCGGGGTGGGATAGCTGTCCATGATCACGGCGGGGCAAACAATCAGGGTTCGTTCGACGACCTGGTTGAGAATGACTTTGAATTTGGTGTCGGCCAATGGGTCTCTTCTTGGCACCACCGCCTCAACGATGTAGGGAGACTGAAATTCCGTCTCGAGAAACTCCTTAATGATCTGGACTTTCCGTCGTGCGTAGTCGTCTGTCACGATGCGTGTTCCTTTCAGGCTTCGCGTTTGCCCTGGGGGCAAACCAGGGGATGTCTCTCTGGGTTCAGTTTTTGCTCAATCAGATACATGCGTCATCACATGCCGATCTTAAGAGATACGCATGGCAAAATCCAAGACTGTTTGGCGGCGGTGTTCCCTGAATGCCCTCAGCCACCGCTATGTGCCGGATAGATTCGCGGCCATTCAGCGTTCTATGGGCGATCGCACAACGCGTCTTCTCACGCCTGGATGGACGATCCGCTTTCTCTGTGTGCTCAACAGGTTAGGCCACGACCCCGCCTATGGTCGGGAGGCATGGCCTCAGCGGGAGATGATCTGCTCACGCGCCGAGGTGTCTGGTGAGGTCTGATATACTTGCCATAGTTAACCATGGCGCTGTAGCCGTGATGGACAGGTGGGGGAGATCCAAACATGGTACGACGCGCCGCAGAGGTGTCTGTGCAGCAGGATGAAGGCTCAGGAGGCGGCAGCAAGCCGATCGGACCGGCTTGCACATCGGGCCATCCTCCCCTGGCCTCCTCTTCAGACGGCCGCCAGCTCTTGCGCTGTCCTGTCAAACAATGTGACGGGTTGCTCACGGTCAGTGAGAGAGACTACCACTTCCGCACAGGACTCGAGACTTGGGTCTGCAGTGTGTGCGGGCATCGGGGGTATCGCTCACGGGAGGGAGTCATTCCCTTGTTCCGCGGGGGCCATGAGTTCAAATTCAGTTACGGACCGTCCACGCATACGATCACGGTGGTACTCAGTTCCGCATCCGTCAACTTGTGGGGCACACACGGTGTGAATGAGGAACAGCTGGCGAAGATGGCGGCCGAGTGGGCGCTGTTGTGCGGGAATATCAAAAAGCCGGTTCATCTCGGACTTCCCTCCGAAGAGTTTGCCGAGTTCTATATCTACTTTTGCGGTACCTGACGGGCTTTCGGCTCTCGTGCAGGCACTGTGAGTGTCAGGCTACCGTTCCTCCCGGTTGGCTTCTTTTCACTCTCAGGCATTTTCTGCGGCTCTCCCTCGCAGGACGGTCACCATTTTCCCAACCAGTTTCGACACCCGGCATAATAGGATGCAATCGCGATAGCGAGGACGAACAGTGTCTGCATGACGTGCTGCACGAGCACGCTCGGGTCGATCGTCCGGGTGACGAAGAGAATGCCGGAGGCCACCAGGGTGACGACGAAGGTGGTGCGCTTCGGACAGAGACTGCCATCGCGCTTGCTCTGCATGGCCAGCATGATCCACACACAGGCCCAGCCGATGGCACCTACGACCAGGGCTGCGGCCAGGTCCGTCAGGCCAACCATCAGGCTGCTGAGACCCAGTTCCATCTTGGGGCGTCGCGGCAGTTCGATGCGGATGCGATACAACTCTCCAACTGAAAGCGCCAGCCAGATCAGGAGGATTCCAAGCACGAAACTGCCGCGACCCATTTCGTCGGAAAACATCCGCTTCTTAGGGGTGGCATCGCCGACGGATTTGAGCGGGAAGCCTTGAAAGTGCGGAGTGAAATCGTACCCGCATTCGCAATACTGTGCGGCATGGGGATTCGCCAGCAGGCAGCGCGGACATTCCAGCGGGATAGGTGCACTCATTTTGCCACGACACTCATGGTAGAATCGCGCGCTCAGTTCTTGATCATGGTTTTCAGGAGGGCCCTATGCCTGGTTCACCGCGCCCGTTGCGTTTCGCGTCTCTCGGCGCGCTCTTCGCCGCCACATCCGTTGCCGCCGGGGCATTCGGGGCGCATGCGCTCAAGTCGATTCTCGATCCGTCGATGTTGGCCGTCTATGAAACGGCGGCACGGTATCAAATGTATCATGCTCTCGGCTTGTTTGTCGTAGCCTGGGTCTGGCGAGAAACGGAACATCCGTTGGCGATCAAGGCCGGCTGGTTGTTGTGCACCGGCATTGTCTTGTTCAGTGGAAGCTTGTATCTCGTCGCACTGGCCGGGATCAAGTGGATGGGGGCGTTGACTCCGTTGGGCGGGGTCTCGTTTATCAGCGGATGGATCTGCGTTGCGCTTACCGCCTGGCGAGCCGGTCGCGATCAGTGATGCTGACGTCGTGGTGATACCGGTGCCTTTCCTGCTCCGTCGTTGAAGCAACTCGCCGTACGTTTCCCGGTGATCGATCCCCATCCCCCCGCCGTATTGACGAACGTGCCTTCCAATCGCTGTCCCTCCGCCGAAAAGAGCAGACTGTCTTCCTGTACTCCGGCTCGGGTTTCCCATCGCAGATAAACGCTGTCGCCGAGGACCGTAATTTCCGCGGGACTGTTCGAGGACACCGCTCCCGGAGGCGCAAAGATCACGGAGGTTTTCTCTTCACGATGATTTTGATGATTGTGAATCGACCATTGCCAGGTGCCGCAGAGTCGTGTGAGGCCGCGTTGTTGTCGGACCTGATCCTTCCAATTGTAGATGCGAAACCATTCGCGATGCGCGGTTTCGATCGCCCAGGTCTCGATGCGGGCTGCGGCTCCGCCGAGTTGGGCGGCCGTGTCTTCAGTCAGTGGCTCGTTGATGAGTGTCGGGATTGGTCGGAGTGATGATTCAAGCGGGGTGCCTTCGGTGAGCCACGCCATCTGAGCGTCGACCTGGTGTTGGAGTGCCTGTCGTTGCTCGCTCCCGGAGGTCGGCCCCAGATCTTTGGTTGCGTACGCCAATTGCCAGGCGGCGAGCGCACGAACCAGATCATTGGCCGAACGTGTGAGATCCGTAATCAGCAATTCCCGGCTCATCGTCGGGGTGAGCCCCTTGGCCCCGACGGTCATGGCTGCGTCCTGCAACCCCAACTGCGGGCCGATGGCCGTCTTGAACAATCCGAGTGTCTCGCCCTGTGCGGGCAGCGCCGCCAATTGAGCGGCATTGGCTTTCGCCACCTCATGGAATGCCGGCAGGCGGTTCGTCAGTGTCGGCTGAGTTGGTGGTGGTGTCGGCTCTTCAGCTTGGGCGGCGACTGGAGCAGAGAACAGGGTGGTCAGCGCGCAGGCGAGAAGCAGGCTACACACGGCATGATTCGGCATGACTGAGGGGGCTTTCTCCATTGGACGGTGCGAGTGGCGTAGTGGCGGTTAGGCTCCCTGGAACGAGGTTTTGAGGAATGCCACAGTGGCGTCCCAGGCTTGCGCGGTGGCGTCGGCATTGTAGCCTCCCTGCCTGGTTTCGTCGCAGAACGCATGGGTGGTACCGGCGTAGGTCTTGATCTCGATGCGTTTCCCTTGACCCGCGGCCGCGCGGAGAAGATCCACGTCCTGCTGGGTCGCCCACGTATCCTGTTCAGCTTGGTGATACAGCAGCGGGCTCATCATGTTGGTCAGTTGGTCGGGCGCCGTCACCTTCCCATAGTACGCCACGGCTGCGCGCAGGCGCTTGCGTTGGCAGGCGAACTGGATGGCCAGGGATGCGCCAAGGCCGAACCCAACGACGGCGTGAACGTTCCGTTTGATGCGTTCGGTCGTATTGAGGTATTCGCAACAGGTGTTGATGTCCTGCAGGAGGAGCTTGTCGTTGCATTTGGCCGCTAAGGCCTCCGCCACTTCGGCATTGGCCGTGACCATGCCTCCGAGCCGGCCGTATAACTTCGGAATGATGACGCCATACCCTTCGCAGGCCAAGCGAGCCCCCAGGGCCGTGATCTGAGAGTTCAGTCCCCACCAGTCGTGCAGGAGAACGATTCCGGGGTAGGAAACCTTATCTTGCGGCCAGAACTGAATACACTCGACGTGGACGTCTTTGCTTACCCGCGTGCGGATGTATGGATCAACCATTGCATCCGTCGGCGTCGGAATCGCCATTCCGCTCGGGAAGCGAGCCGTACCAGTTCCGATTTGATCCAGCGAAAAGGGGGCGGTCTGCGTCGTCATGGGTAATACGGTCCTTTCTCGTGTGATCGCGCGTCCGACGATGGTCGTTCGGTACTATAGGGAGCGGATTTGGGCAATGTCAATCGAGGCGGGAAGCGGTGACGGGCCGCCTTGACCGCTGATGGCGAGGTCGGTAGAGTGCGCGGCAACCATGTCACCGGATGTACGTTCTCCGCTCGGAATCGGGCTGATCGGGCTCGGCCATCATGGCACCCGCTATGCCAAACACCTCGTTCAGGATCTGCCTGACACACGTCTGGTCGCTGTCTGCCGGCGTCGTACTGGAGTGGGGAGCGGGCTGGCCGTTGCTCCTGCGGTGCCCTGTTACGCTGACTATCATGACTTGATTGCCGATCCCTTGGTGGAGGCCGTCGTAGTGGTGACCCCTCCGGCACTGAATCGAGAGATTTGTGTCGCGGTCGCCCGGGCAAAGAAGGCCTTGCTCGTGGAAAAACCGTTGGCGACGACGGCGGACGACGCGCGAGTGATCGCGCAGGCGGCGCGTGCCTGCGGACAGGTCATGATGACGGCCCAGACGTTGCGATTCGATGCCGCGGTGCAGACCTTGCGCCAGCGGCAGGCTCAGGTCGGCCTGCCTCAATACCTCAGCCTGGCCAGCCGCATGGAACCACACGGCATGAGCGAAGAGGCCCGTGGGTTCGGCGGTCGAGGTTGTTTGCTCGAGACGGGGATCCATTTGCTTGACCTGGTGCGGCTGCTGACGGGAGAGAACATCCACACCGTCTCGTGTGAGATGGACGTGGTTCCTCCGGATGGAGCGGAGCGGAGGGTGCTCGGGCGCCTGACTACGGAGCGGGGCCTGCGTTGCCTATTGGATGTGTCGCGCGTGACGTCAGGACGGGTTGGGCGAATCGAACTCGTCGGCGCCGAGGGGCAGCTTTCGGCCGACTGGTGCGGGCAGCGAGTCACTCAGGTCTCATCCCGGCACGGTGCCGGAGACTGGCCGACCAGGATGGAGCCGACGGTGTTGAGCACGTTACAGGCCTTCGTGCGTGCCATCCGCGACGGCCTACCGCCTCCGGTGTCGATCGAAGACGGCAAGCGTGCGGTTGAAATTGCCGAAGCCTGTTATGCGTCGGCCCGCCAGGGTGGACAGGCGGTTCGAGTGGACTATCGGTAAGCTAGGTTTCCGCGACAATGTGGGTATCGGTTTCCTCCACGCCGTCGATCGCGTGAATGCGCGTGATGACGACGTCGGACAGTGACCGTTCATCCGCCACATTGATAAACACGAAAATATCCGGTTGCCCGAAACAGGCGTGAATTTGTTCGACGCCGGCAATACCCTTGAGTGCTCCGAGCACCGACTTTCCCTTGCCCGCCTTGACCTTAATCAGAATGTACGCTTTGGTTGCCATGTTGCCTCCTTGGGATACGGGTCGTGAACCGTGTGAGTGTTGTGGGTGACGATTGTTGCCGTGAGTGCAGGCTAGTCGACTTTGGCCCCCGGCATCTCCCGACGGCGTTGAGCATAGACCTGCTGGAAGGTGGTGCCCTTGGTGGAAAATGCGCTGTTGCTTTGGCGGTAGAGTTCCGCCAGCAGATCGAAATCCTGTTTCCCGATATTGAATTCCCGGAATCCCTCGCTGATACCGTCGGCGATCCAGGCATTATTCTGTTGTCCGGCCGCAATCACAGCTTCGAACGTGTCTGCCGACCAGCCGGCGAGACGGAAGGCTGCCTCAACCTCTTCCGCATGGTCACCGAGCGTGGCTCGATGCGCATCCCTAAAAAACTGCCGGATGGCTGGATGCTCGCTCTTGAGGAAGGCGGATTGGAATTGAATGACGGCTTTGATGATTCGGTTTGCCTGCGGGGTCCCTTCCGGTGGAAGAATTCCGGCGTCTTCAAACGTCGCCAGCATAGCCATGACCGAGCCGATATACACCGACGACGTGCGGCTGGATTGGACGACGGTGTGCAGGGGGAGAGCCTGGCTGGTCGTCAGGGGGGGACCCCAGGCTTCAAGAGCGAAGAGCCCACTGAGGGCGAACAGCACAAGCGTGAGCTGCAGGTGGAGCGTGCGGCCTGGCGAGCGACATACGGGAAGTTCCGACGACGTGACCCTGTTCATGCAAGCGGGAGAACCGTACCGATGATCACGTGGGGTCGGCATGAGGGCATTATACAGAAGCGGTGCAGGGCACGCTACCGCGTGACAATGGGGCCAAGGGCGCAGGGGCGCGCGATTGAATTCGTGCGGAGTGACTGCCTATAATCGCGCGACTGGAGCCGGTTTTCGGGTAGTTGACTCTCGGTTGACACGTGATGCGAACGACGGCGTTCGGGGGGACTTGTGCTGGCCAATGTGTTGAGTGCTGCGATTGTGGGAGTCGATGCGCATCTGGTGGACGTCGAAGTCGACATTTCCGCCGGGCTGCCTCAGTTCTCCATCGTCGGGCTTCCCGATGCCACCGTGCGTGAGAGTCGTGATCGTGTGCGGGCGGCCCTCAAGAACAGCGGGTTTCATTTTCCCGTCAAAAAAGTCACGGTCAATCTCGCCCCCGCCAACATCAAAAAAGAAGGTGCCGGCCTCGATCTTGCGATTGCCCTGGGTATTCTGGTGGCTGAAGACATCATTCCGTCTGAGGCCGTGAAGGGCTATGTGTTCGTGGGGGAGTTGTCGCTGGATGGCCGTGCCAAGCCTGTACCGGGTGCCCTGTCAATTGGTGTCGTCTGCCGGCAACGGCATCGTATGTTGATATCAGCCGACAATGCCGAAGAAGCAGCGCTGGCCGATGGCACCGAGGTGTTCCCGATTCATACGCTCCCCCAGGCTGTGGAGTTTTTGCGCGGAGTGCAGACGATTGCTCCGCAAGCCTCCTCCTCGGAGCGGGCAGCGGGTTCTGCGCGGGCCGAGGAAGAGGACTTTGCCGATGTGAAGGGGCAGGCCCATGCGAAACGAGCCTTGGAGGTGGCGGCGGCTGGAGGCCATAACCTCTTGATGATAGGGCCTCCTGGTTCAGGGAAAACGATGTTGGCCCGACGCCTGCCGGGCATCTTGCCGCTATTGAGGCAAGACGAGGCGCTGGAGACCAGTCGCATCCACAGCGTCGTCGGGCAGCTGGCCCAAGACCAGCCGCTGCTTCGGCGCCGACCGTTCCGTGCTCCGCACCACAGCATTTCCGAGGCCGGTCTCATCGGCGGCGGCTCGTTGCCGCGTCCCGGTGAGGTGTCTCTGGCACACAACGGCGTGCTGTTTCTGGATGAGGCCGGCGAATTCGGTCGCTCAACCCTTGATGCGTTGAGGCAGCCGCTGGAAGATGGCCATGTCACTGTGACGCGTGCCAGTGGATCCTTGCGGTTTCCAGCCCGGTTTATGTTGGTGGCTGCGATGAATCCCTGTCCCTGCGGGTACTATGGCGATCGCGCCAGAGACTGTGTCTGCAGTGTCACGCAGGTACGACGCTATCGGGGGAGACTATCCGGTCCGCTCCTGGATCGGCTTGATCTTCAAATCGAAGTCCCGGCAGTGCCCATCCGCGCATTAGGGGATGACACAGTGCCGACCGACTCGTCGGAAACCATCCGGGCGAGGGTGGTGGCGGCTAGGGCTCGACAAGCGGAGCGGTACCGGGGCGACGGGATGTACACGAATGCGCAATTGAAACCGCGCCACCTGAAGCAGTATTGTGCACTGGATCCTCAGGGACGGGACCTGCTGGAGCAGGCCATGGCTCGCCTGGGGTTTTCGGCTCGGGCGCACGGGCGTATCCTGCGGGTGGCCAGGACTATTGCCGACTTGGCCGAGTCTGATAGTATCGGTCCGGTGCATCTGGCCGAAGCCATTCAATATCGAAGTTTCGATCGTCGAGTGGAGTTGTGAAGGAATCTCCCGTTATTCATACGGCCCGTGTGTTTGCCTGGTGGTTTATCGTCGGTGCCACCATGGCGTTAGCCGTGATTCTGCTTCAAGGGGGGATGCGTGAGGCGATGCAGGCGCAGGGATCGGTCTGGGAACTCAAGTTGGTCGAGTTTCTGACGACGATCTTGGGTGGCGGGTTACTCGGCGGGTGTATCGCATTGATTCTCGATCGTATCAAGAAGGCCTGACCGGCGTCGTCGGATGTCGTGCAGCATAAGGGGTGGTGAGTATGGATATTGAGGTTGGGTCGAATTTGTATCGGAACTCCAACGGGATCATCGATATCGAAGGAGTTCCGCAATTTGAAGTCGCCATCAAAGAACCCTCTCGGGCGTTGCTCGTGAATTTTGCCCTCTTCGACGAAGTCGGGCGGATGATGGCCAAGGTTGTGGACAGCAATCTCACCTTCAACGAACGTCGCGCCTATCAACTGGCCAAGAGCCCGACCAGCGTATCCCTGAAACATGAAGAGTCGGGGACGGTCGTGTTCGCCTTGGAACTGACAGACGGTAATCGGGTCGTGTTCAGCCGAGGGTCATTCCATACCATCAAGGGCCACCGCCTGGACGTGTCGCAAAGCGAGTGGCGCATTGATAAAAAGCGATTCAGCGGGAAAGAGACGGATACGAAGGGTGGGGCGGTGTTCCTCGGATAGCCGCCCTCACGCTGCCTTCGCCTTACTGCGAGACTGTTTGTGGTGCGACCGTCGGCACGATCACAATCTGCCCGTCTTTCAGATCAACCACCGCCGTATCTCCATCCCGTAACTCACCCTTGATCAGCTGACGTGCCATCGGTGTTTCGATCTCCTGCTGGATAAGCCGCTTCAGCGGTCTTGCTCCGTAGACCGGATCATAGCCGCGGCGACCGAGATTCTGGAGGGCATCTGGAGTCACCGTCAGCGTGATCCGCCGTTCCAGCAATCGGGCCCGCAACCGTTCCAGCTGGATTTCCACGATCTTCGTCAGATGTTCGTGCCCCAGCGCGTGGAACACCACGATTTCATCCACTCGATTCAGAAACTCGGGCCGGAAGTGCATGCGCAACTCGCCCGTCACTTGCGCCTTCATGGCGTCGTACGTGGCTCCAGCCTGTTGTGCCTCCAGAATATGCTGACTGCCGATGTTCGAGGTCATGATCAGCACCGTGTTCTTAAAGTCCACGGTACGCCCTTGTGAGTCGGTCAGCCGTCCATCATCGAGGACCTGTAAGAGGATGTTGAAGACGTCGTGATGCGCCTTTTCGATCTCATCGAACAGGATGACCGAGAACGGATGTCGACGGACAGCCTCGGTCAACTGGCCCCCTTCTTCGTAGCCCACATATCCGGGAGGTGCGCCGATGAGACGGGCAACCGTGTGTTTCTCCATGTACTCGGACATGTCGATCCGGATCAGGTTCGATTCGTCGTCGAACAGGGTCACGGACAGTGCACGGGCCAGTTCAGTTTTTCCGACGCCGGTGGGGCCAAGGAATAAGAATGAGCCGATCGGTCGATTCGGGTCCTTGATGCCGGAGCGTGCCCTCACGACGGCATCGGCCACGGCCGTCACGGCCTGCTCCTGTCCCACGACGCGGAGGTGTAGGAGTTCGTCGAGTTTGAGAAGTTTTTCCATTTCTCCTTCAACGAGACGGGTGACGGGGATGCCGGTCCATCGACTGACGACCGCTGCAATATCTTCTTCGTCCACTTCTTCCTTCAGCAGTCGGGTCTCATTTTGCTTTTTGCCGAGCGATTGCTGCTCCAGTTCCAATTCCCGTTCCAGCCTCGGCAGTTCGCCATACCGCAATTCTGCCACCTTGTTGAGGTCGTAGGCTCGCTCGGATCGGTCGATATGTTGCTTGACCTCTTCAATCTGCTGACGGATTTTGCGAAGCTTGCTGACTGAGTTTTTTTCGGATTCCCAGCGCGTTTTCAGCGCCTGAAGATCTCTATTTTTTTCCGCTAGTTCCTTTTCGATAGACTGCAGCCGAGCTTTGCTCCCTGCGTCGGTTTCCTTTTTGAGCGCTTCGCGCTCGATTTCCAATTGCAGCACCTTGCGTGACACTTCGTCGAGTTCGGCGGGCAGGCTGTCGATCTCCGTCCGGAGGCGCGCAGCGGACTCGTCGACTAGGTCGATGGCCTTGTCGGGGAGAAAGCGGTCGCCAATATAACGGTTCGAGAGTTTTGCTGCCGCCACCAGCGCGGCGTCCTTGATGCGCACTCCGTGATGCACCTCGTACCGTTCTTTGAGGCCGCGCAATATCGAGATGGTATCCTCGACGCTTGGCTGATCGACGAGGACGGTCTGGAATCGGCGCTCCAGGGCCGCGTCTTTCTCGATGTGTTTGCGATATTCATCAAGCGTGGTGGCGCCGATCAGATGCATTTCACCTCTTGCCAACATCGGCTTGAGAAGATTCGCCGCATCCATTGCGCCTTCCGCAGCTCCGGCTCCCACGACCGTATGGAGTTCGTCGATAAAAAGCAGGACCTGGCCCTGCGCCGCCTGGATTTCCTTGAGTACCGCCTTCAATCGCTCCTCGAATTCGCCACGGAACTTGGCGCCGGCCACCAAGGCTCCCATGTCCAGCACGACTACACGCTTCTGCTTGAGCCCTTCCGGCACATCGCCCTTCACGATGCGTTGCGCTAACCCTTCGACGATGGCCGTTTTGCCGACGCCCGGCTCGCCGATGAGCACCGGATTATTCTTCGTGCGACGGGAGAGAATTTGAATGGTGCGGCGAATTTCGTCATCGCGCCCAATGACCGGATCCAGCTTTCCCTGCCCGGCGAGCTTCGTCAGGTCCCGACCATATTTCTCCAATGCCTGATAGGTGCCCTCCGGATCCTGACTGGTCACTCGCTGGTTCCCTCGGACTTGCTGGAGCGCGGTGAGCAGGCGCTCGCGTGTCAGATTCAGCCGACGGAACACGCCGCCCTCTTCCACCATGGCCAGGACGACGTGTTCCACACTCATGAAGTCGTCCCGCAACTCCTTCATGTGGTCTTCGGCTTTCGTGAGGAGCGATCCTAATCGTGAGGTAAGATGTATTTGCCCGGGAGCTGCGCCTGGCCCTTGAACTTGCGGCACTTTTGCCAACGCCTGCTCCGCAGCTTGCCGGACGGCAGCAGGGGAGACACCGGCCTGCTCAAATAAAGAACTGGCGACCCCTCGGTCCTGCTCCAACAGCGCCATGAGCAGGTGTTCGACATCAATTCCTTGATGTCCCCGCCGCACGGCAAGCGCTGAGGCACTCTGCAGGGCTTCTTGTAGCTTGACGGTCATCCGGTTCATGTCCATATGGCGAACTCCTGGGTGGGTAAGTCTCTCTCTCTATTGGGAGAACATAATCATACCCAGGGCCAAGTCAATAGTGGCATGATGGCTAATCCCGTTCGATGTGAGCCGCCCTCACGAGGGCCTATCGACTTGACCTGTCGATGGAATACGGCTTATTGTCCGCGTCCATGTGGGGTCTGGAGCCCTCCCGGGATTGCTTCCATAATCACTTCTCCTGCGATGTCTAAGCCATGTTGACGATCGTAACTTCTACCCTGCAGCTCTATCGGGACGCGTTTCACGCCACAGGCCGATCCCTGGTTCGTGGCTGGTTGGTCATTCTTTCCGTGGTGGTCTTCACCATGCTGATGTTGTTGGCGCATCAAATCGCCCGTCCGCTTGGCATGCTCGGCGGCTTCCTGCTTGGCGCCGTCAATGCCCTGCTGATCGGAGCCACGTTGAGTCTGATTGAACAGGCTATCAAGGGGATGCGGACCATCACCTTCAGTGACGTGTTGGAGAGCATGGGGCATTATTTTTGGGATGTCATCAGCGTGGGGTTTGTCCTCTGGATTCCTACGATGTTGTTGGATACGAGTTTGCGTGCAAACCCAGACAGCCAGTTTTTGGTGACCGCCTGTCTGCTGCTCGTATTCATCCTGTTGAACCCCGCGCCGGAAGTCATTTATCTCACCAGGCACGATTCCCCACTCGATGTCCTGAAGCGAAGTTATGATTTCGTGATCGACAATTGGATTGAGTGGTTCCTGCCGATGGCGTTGGTGTTGGCTCCCTTGGGGCTCTCGCTTTTCTTTAAACTTTCCAGTCAGCTGGGCAGAGGCGCCGGTCTCGATTTCATTCAACTGGTCTTTGTTCCTTTTACCGTGCTGAGCGCCTGGTTAACCGATCTTGGAATTTCCGCCAGCCTCACCGGTCTGGTGGCGCTGCTGTTGACCCCGCCGTTGATGGTTTCGATGCTTCTGTTCCGCGGGCACTTGTTCGCCGCCCTGTCGTCCACATCGAGGCGGCAACGGCTGTATCAGTCGCAATTCTCTGACTCTGCTCGATAGGAGATGCTTCCTTCGTCCGAAGTCTCCCTCGGCGTTCTGCACAATTTGGAGAACTTGTTGAGGGGATGGCTGAAGTGGTGTATGGCTAGACCTACACTCCTGAATGCCTGGACTCGCATGATTGACGGGAAGGGCTCACATCGTGCGCCTCTCGATCTTTTGGCGGCTGATTCTGACATACCTGGTGATTATTGCCGTCATGACCGCGGTGAACGTCTATGCGTTGCTCCAGATCCGGACGCTGGCAGGGTTAAATACCGAAGTTGCTTCTCATCATCACCCAGAAATCGATTCGGCGAAGCGGTTACTGGCATCGTTGTACGAACAGGTACAAAGCGAGAAGAAGTATGTAGCGGTACCGGCATCGACGTTTCTGGAGCACTTCGATGGGGAGAGCAAAGAGTTTCAACTGGTCTTACAGGGGCTCTTGGCCCAGGAGGCATCGGAGTCGGAGACGCGTCTGTTGAGGGATGTGGAACTGATACAACAGAGCCATTTGGCTCTTTTTCAGGCTCAGCTTGCAGAGCCAAAGGGACAGTCAGCGCAGGCGGCTGCCGGGTATGATGCACGGCGGGATACGCTGACGGCAAAGATGACCGCGGCACTTCAGCACTATATCGGTCTGCACGAAGCGCGCATCGCCGTTGGTGTGAAAGCCTCCCATGCCAGCGCGGCTCATGCAGAGTCGCTTACGAGAAATTTGGTGCTGGTCGCGCTTCTGTTCGGTCTCGGTATGGCCGCGGTCGCAAGTTACAACATTCTTCGCCCGTTACGCCGTTTGCAGGCCACGATTCAGGAAATGGGGCAGGGGAATTTTCGCGCGACCTTGGATGGTCAGGCGCCACGAGAACTGCGGGAGTTGGGCGATACCGTCAAATGGATGGGCGCGAGGCTTCAACAACTAGACGACATTAAAAGCGAATTTCTCGCTCACGTCTCGCATGAACTTCGAACCCCGATGGCATCGATCCAGGAGGGAACCCATCTGTTACTTGACGAGATTCCCGGCCCATTGACGCAAGATCAACGAACGACGCTTCGCATCATGTCGGACAGTAGCCGGCGATTGATGTACCTCATCTCGACCATTCTGGATCTGTCGAAGATCGAATCCGGCATGATGGAATACCGGTTTGTGCCGACGGATCTACGCCGAGTGGCCGATATTTCTCTCAATAAAATCCGCCTGCTCGCGGATGCCAAGCAGGTTCAACTGCTGGTGGAGGCCCCCGTAGAACGTTATTGGGTCAGGGCCGATAGCACCCGTATCGAACAAGTGCTCGACAACGTGCTGTCAAATGCGTTGAAGTACAGCCCTGAGGGAGCAGCCGTCAAATTACAAATGACCCCGCAGCGCGAGGAAGGCTTGCTCCATGTCGATGTGTCGGATTCGGGCCCCGGCATACCGGCAGAGGAAGTCCCGCATATCTTTGAGCGGTTTTATCAGGGCCGCACAAAGACGAGGCATGCGTCGGTGGGAAGCGGACTGGGGTTGGCTCTTGCGAAAAAGGTTGTGGAAGCCCATGGTGGACGAATTTGGGTGGAAAGTGAAGTGGGAAAAGGAACAACCGTGCGGTTTATCCTGTGCCTGACGAAACCTGGGATGTTGGTCTAGTGCGAAGTTTGCGCGACAAAGGAATCCTGCTATTGCTCGGCACTCTGTCGGCGTGTAGTACCGTTCCTCCGCCCTCTCTGCACAGTCCGTATTTCCCAGGGGAAGGGGGAGATGGAAAACTCTCACAGGTCCTTATACGTAAGGATCCTCAGGTGGCCGCCAAATGTGCTAGTAAAAATACCTGTGATCATGTATTCTTCACCCGCGCGTTGGCCTCTTTGTATGAAAGTCGAGAGACGGCTATTCAATACTTCGAAAAGGTCATCGCTGTCGCGCCGAAAAGTCAGATGGCCGTCTCGAGTCGCCTATGGTTGCAGTTGCTTCGGACCGGCGAACTGCCTTCCGATCCGTCGTGGTTGCGATCGGTGATGAATGGACCGGCTATAGCTCAGACGCAGAGTGTTCTCTCTCAGACGATTGAGAGAACTGTTCGTGACCTCCTTGATCGGGAACTGACCATTCAACAGCTGCGGGCGTTGCAGGACAGCGAGGCGCAGTCACTTGAGGCGATGCAACGTGAGTTGCAGGATCAGGAGCGGAAGGCAGAGCTGTTTAATTCCAGGCGAGAGTCTCATCGAATGTCGGTCGATCCGACTATGCTTCAGAATCTCCAGCGGCAGGTTACTGATCGCGATCGGAAAATAGAAGAGCTGACGAGTCAGTTGGAAGCGTTGAAGCGTATCGATCAGGAGATGCGAGGAAAAACTCGCCCGATTAAACCACCGTCCAATCTTCTGCCTCCCCAGCAGTCGGAGCAGGTCAAACCCTAGGGACCGTTATGGAGCAAGAACGCATTCTTGTTGTGGATGATGACGAAGGTCTCCTGCACCTGTTGAGGATGCGTCTTTCAGCGCTGAGGTTCTCAGTAACACCCTGCACGAATGGGCAGGACGCCTTGGCGGCTGCGCGGCAGGAGACGTTTGATATTGCGGTGACCGATCTGCGGTTGAGAGCAGAAGATGGGCTGGCACTGACCGAAGAGCTGCTCCGCATTCAACCGGGCTTGCCGGTCATTATTCTTACGGCCCATGGCAGCATACCGAATGCCGTGGAGGCGATGCAGCGGGGCGCCTTTGGGTATTTGACCAAACCGTTTGATGATAAGGAATTAAAGGCGACCATCGACAAGGCACTGATCCAGTTGCGAATGACCCGTGAGATTCAACGATTGAAGTCGTTAGTCAAAGAACTGTACGGCTTAGAAAACGTCATTGCGAGAAGTCCGGCGATGCAACGCTTATTTCAGCAGGTTGCTCAGATCGCCGATTCTGATGCCACTATCCTTCTCACCGGCGAAACTGGAACTGGCAAAGAGGTGCTTGCGCGAGTGCTGCATGCCAACAGCCGACGCTCAAAGGGACCTTTCGTGGCTCTGAATTGTGCGGCGGTCAGTGAGAGTCTTTTCGAAAGTGAGTTGTTCGGACACATTCGAGGAGCATTTACGAATGCTGTGACTGCAAAACAGGGCCTCTTTCAAAGTGCGAATGGCGGCACGCTGTTTCTCGACGAGATCGCAGAAATGTCGCTTCCTATGCAGGTCAAGTTGCTGAGAGCGGTGCAGGAGCGGGAGGTGCGCGAAGTAGGGGCGGGTTATGCGACGAAGGTCGATGTGCGAATTATTACGGCGACCAACAAAGACTTGGCAGAATGCGTGAAAGCAGGAACCTTTCGCCACGACCTGTACTACCGAATATCCGTTGTTCCGTTAGCCATCCCGCCCTTGCGAGAACGAAAAGATGATATTCCGTTGCTTGCTCAGCATTTTTTAATACACAGTGCTAAACGTGCCAATAAGGATGTGCGTGGGTTTACCACTGCGGCCATGCATCGACTCATTGCCTATCCATGGCCGGGAAACGTGCGGGAACTTGAAAATGTAGTTGAGAAAGCGGTGGTGATGTCTCGGCAAGACATGATAGTGCCCGAATTGCTCCCCTCAGTCGGTGTATCGACAGACATTGGCCTCAAGCCTTTGACTGAGGCCAAAGAAGAATTTGAACGTTCCTATTTGCGCAATGTGTTGCAGATGACGGGTGGGAACATTTCACGAGCTGCTCAATTTGCGGGGAGGTATCGGGCTGATTTTTATAAAATGTTAAAGAAGTATGGGTTGCACCCTTCTATGCTGAAAGAGCGCCATGACTTTGACTCAACCGGGATTGAGAATGAAGAGGAGGAGGTAAAAGACGCCTAGCCCTGCATGTGAGAGCCTGCGTGAAGATGGCGGCCAACGAGGCGTGTTAGCCGTCTGCTTGCCGAATGGCGTATCTTCGTTATTCGAACTCCGAAATTCTTTCCGCTGACCCACTGTACGACCGCTTCTTCAATCTCCAACGGTTTTTTATCTTCTGGATGATCCAGCCGCAGTGTGACCTTCATCCCTAATCTGACCTGATGGTCGCCTTGAATGCGCCAGCCTCCCGGCGAAATGTCCCAAACGATACCCTTTCCCAGAAAATCTTCCGAAAGATAGTAACAGGAACTGCACAGCAGGACCCGCTGATAGGTGCGCAACTTAAAATGATTAGCCATGTGCGGCACTCCTGCGAAATCCAACCTAGATGCCGGTCACTCTACCCGATTGATTACCTGCCAGTGGCGCCGAGAAGAAGAACGCGTTCGCTCCAGCGAGGTGCCTGATGTAGGATGGGATGCTTCTTCACTAACTGTTCTAGACGGCGTTGCTCTTCCTGAGACGTGCGAATAAACTCCACCCCAAGTCTACAACCATCGACCCATCTGACGGCTGCAAGAGCCACATGCAGCGGTGTGGCGTGGTCTGGGAGAAACAGCCTCAGTTGAATGTACTCCCCCACGGTCATTTTCTTAGGGCTTTCGAGAAGGCAGCCTGGGAGTGAAAGGTCTAGAATTCGCCCTTCCCCGACGATATTCTCACCCGCAAACATCACTGAACAATTCATCGCCACACGCTGACTATATCTGCTCTGCATGATGCCTCCTTCCTGCTTCGCTCAGGGCCTCTGGGCATGTAGCTGCGCTGTTGAATCAAACTATATTCTAAGGTGGCGTTGAGGCCTAGTCCCCAGAATTGTTAACCCTTTGGTGGGAAGAAATTTACGGAACTGGATGATTCGAAGTATCGGGTTATATAAGGCTATTTGACGATTGAAAAATCAAAGCCGCTATGGGTGACCCAAAACCCGAAAAGTAGCCCAGGGGGAGCTTGAGGAAATGGCCGGCGGCGTGGTCTTCTTTACCACAAGGAGGACCCGACGATGGCACGACGACGAGGGCATACGGAAGAGCAAATTCTGGCCGCCTTGCGCCAGGCCGAGAGTGGCACGACGGTCGCAGAAATCTGTCGTACGGTGGGCATTAGCGAGCAAACATTCTACGTGTG